>NZ_JBNCOB010000016.1:0-135403 GCF_049847285.1 Micromonospora sp. DT62 | reverse complement strand
AGAGCAAGGGTCACATCCACTGCCGCCAGCCATCAGCCCATCACGTACGGACCGACCCGGCCAGCCTCACAGTCAGCCGAGGCGGGCGAGGACCGGGCGGAGGGCGTCGGCCACGTCGGGCGCCGTCACCGGCCCGCCCCGGGCCGCCTCCCGGCCGGCCAGCCCGTGCAGGTACGCGGCGGCGGCCGCCGCCCGCTCCGGGGGCAGCCCGGCCGCGAGCAGCGAGCCGAGCAGCCCGGCCAGCACGTCGCCGGTGCCGCCGGTGGCCAGCGCCGGGGTGCCGGTCGGGTTGACGTACGCCCGGCCGTCCGGCGTGCCGATCACCGTGCGGTCGCCCTTGAGCAGCACCACCGCGTTCATCCAGGCGGCCAGCCGCAGGGTGGCGGCCACCCGGTCGGCGCCCGGTTCCTCCCCGCAGAGCCGGGTGAACTCGCGGTCGTGCGGGGTGACCACGATCGGGGCGTCGCGCGTGCGCAGCCGGCCGGCGAGCGAGCCGTCGACCAGCAGCGTCAGCGCGTCGGCGTCGAGCACCACCGGCACCGGGGCGGCGAGCACCGCCCGCAGTTCCCCGGCGGCCTCCTCGCCGGTGCCCAGGCCGGAACCGCAGACCCACGCCTGCACCCGCCCGGCGTCGGCGACCCGGCCGGTCGCGATCACCGACGGATGCCGGCGCAGCACGTCGGCCCGGGCCGAGCCGGCGTAGCGGACCAGGCCGGTCGGGCCGGCCAGCGCCCCCGCGACGGAGAGCACGGCCGCGCCGGGGTAGGTCGCCGAGCCGGTCGCGACGCCCACCACGCCCCGGCTGTACTTCTCCGAGGCCGGGCCGAGCCGGGGCCACCAGTCGACGACGTCCGACCACTCGGTCACGCCCAACGCCGGGCTGCCCCGCAGCCACGGCTCCAGCCCGATGTCGACCAGCTCCACCTCACCGGCGAGCGCGGCGGCCGGGCCCACCACCAGGGCGGGCTTCAACCCGCCGAACGTCACCGTCACGTCGGCCCGTACCGCGCTGGGGCGGCCCGACTCGGTCAACGGCACTCCCCCGGTGTCGACCGCGACCCCGCTGGGCACGTCCACGGCGACCACGACGGCCGGTGCGCCGTCGCGCCCGCGGTGCCGCACGAGGCTGGCGGCGAGCTGGTCGGCGGTGTCCCGCAGCCCGCCGCGCCCGCCGATCCCCACGATGCCGTCCAGCACCAGGTCGACGGTCCCCGGCGGCCGGTCGACGATTCGCCCGCCCGCGGCCCGCAGCGCGGCCAGCCCCTCCGCGTGCGCCCGGCCGGGGGCCAGCAGCAGCGCCGACACGGCGGCGCCCCGCCGGGCCAGGTGCGCGCCGGCGAGGAGCGTGTCGCCGCCGTTGTCGCCCGAGCCGACCAGCAGCAGCACCCGCGCGGCGTAGACGCCGCCCCGGTCGGCCAGCAGCAGCGCGCAGCGGCGGGCCAGCCCGGCCGCCGCGCGCTTCATGAGCGTCCCGGGCGGCAGCGTGGCCATCAGGCCCGCCTCCGCAGCGCGTACGTCCGCGACCCGCCACACCGATCTCATGCCACCCCGTCCCGTCCGACTCCCGGCGCGCCGCGACCCGGCACGCCCCCGATCACCGCTCCGCGACCACCATCGCCGAGGCGATCCCGCCGTCGTGCGACAACGAGAGATGCCAGCGGTTGACCCCGCGCTCGGTGGCCGCCGCCGCCACGGTGCCGGAGACGGTCAGCCAGGGCCGGCCGTCCGGGTCCGGCACGACCTCGCAGTCGTGCCAGCTCAGGCCGGCCGGGGCGCCGAGCGCCTTGGCGACCGCCTCCTTGGCCGCGAAGCGGGCGGCCAGCGACTCGGGCGAGCGCGGGTTGCCGGAGCGGGTGCACCGCTCGGCCTCCGTGAAGAGCCGGTCGGCGAGCAGCGGTGTCCGTGCCAGGGCCTTGGCGAACCGCTCGACGAGGACGACGTCGATGCCGACAGCGACGATCACCCGCTCACCCTACCGGCGCGGGCGGGCGCACATTAGCCCTCGGCACCGCGCGTGACAACGCCTGTGGACGACGCGGCCGTACGCCGGGCGGGCCGTCGTCCACAGGCCACGCGCGGGGGTGTGGACGACGCCTAGCGTCGCGGCCGGCGATGTTTTCGCGAGGCGGGGGGCCGAGGATGACCGAGGAGCCGTTGACCGTACGACCGGACGCGCTGCGCCGGGCCGCGCGCGGGCTCGACGACGACGCGTACCGGCTGGCGCACGGGCTGGCCGGGGCCTCCGGGCTGGTGGTGCCGGCCCCGGAGTGGTCGACCGGGGCGGCGTCGACCGGGCTGGAGTCGGCCGTGCACGCCTGGTTCGGCGGGCTCGGCGCCCGGGTGGCCCACACGGCCGGGGCGGTCCGTTCCGCCGCCGAGGCGTACGAGGCGGTGGACGACCGGGCGGCCGGCCGCCTCACCGCGCTGTCCCGGTGAACGCGCCGGCACCCCCGGCGCCGGGTCGGTCGGCCCCGGCCGGGCACGCGGTGCGCCCGGTCCCGCCGACGCCCCCGGCACGCCCACAGCCCCCGGCACGCCCTACGCCTCCGACGCGCCCGGCGCACCCCGCCGACCGCGCGGGGGACGTCGGCTACCGGCAGCTGTGGGCGGCCGATCCCGACGCGTGGCGGGCGGCCGGGGTGGCCTGGCGGGGGCTGACCGGCCCGGTGGCGCGGCGGGCCGACGAGCTGGCCGCCGGCGCGGCGGTGCTGCGGTCCGGCTGGTCGGGCGGGGCCGGCGTCGCCGCCGACGCCCGGCTCGCGGCCCTGCGCACCGAGCTGACCGCCGTCTCCCCCGCCCTGATCGAGGCCGACCAGGTGCTGGCCGAGTTCGCCGGCCGGCTGGCCGCCGCCAAGGCCCGGCTCGCCGCCGCGGTGGCCCGCGCCGACGCGGCCGGACTGCTGGTCGACCGGCAGGGCCGGGTCACCGCCGGCCCCGCCCGTGCCCCGGCGACCGCCCGCTCCGGGACGGGCACGGCCGGGACGGGCGCATCCGGAGCCGGCGCGGCCGGGGCCGGGGCGGGCGAGGTGGGTGCGGCGATCCGGGCGGCGCTGGAGCTGGCCGGCGCCGCCGACCGGGAGGCCGCGGGCCGGCTGGACGCGCTGGCCGGCGCCGCCCGCGCGGGCTGGGCCGAGCGGCCGCCGCCCGGCCGCCCGAAGGCCGGCGCCGACCCGGGCGCGGTGCGGGCCTGGTGGGCCGGGCTCACCCCCGCGCAGCGCCGGTGGCTCGTCGCGTACGAGCCGGGGCTCCTCGGCCGCCTCGACGGGGTGCCGGTGGCCGCCCGCGACCAGGCCAACCGGCTGCTGCTCGGGGCGCGGCGGGAGGAACTGCTGGCCGCGCGGCGACGGCTGCTGGAACGGGTGCCGCGCGGGCCGGTCGAGCTGGCCGGGCTGTCGCGGATCGGGAAGTCCCTGGCCGGGCTGGACGCGCTGGCCGCCCGCCTGGCGGGCGACGAGCAGCCCCGGGCGTACCTGCTGGGGCTGGGCACGGGCGGCGAGGGACGGGCGGTGGTGGCGCTGGGCAACCCCGACCGGTCGGCCCGGGTGCTGACCTACGTGCCGGGGATGACCGCCGGCCTGCACGACGTGCCCGGCGAGTTGGGTCGGGCGGCCCGGGTGTTGGCCCGCTGCGCCGCCCTCGCCCCCGAGGAGGAGGCCGCTGCGGTGCTCTGGCTGGACTACGACGCCCCCGACTTCCTGCACGAGGCGGCGTGGCCGGGCCAGGCCCAGAACGCCGGCCCGGCGCTGCACCGGTTCCAGGAGGGGCTGCGGGAGACCCACGACGGGCCGCCGGGCCGACAGACCGTGCTCGGGCACAGCTACGGCTCGCTGGTGGTCGGCACGGCTGCCCGCGATCACGGGCTGGCCGCCGACGCGCTGGTCTTCGTCGGCTCGCCCGGGGTGGGGGTCGCGCACGCGGGCGAGCTGGGCGTGCCGCCCGGGCAGGTCTGGGCGAGCACCGCGCCGGACGACGTGATCCGGTGGGCCCGGCCGCCGGACGAGCTGGCCCGCCGGTCCCTGCTGGGCGCGTCGCCGGTCGGCCCGGCGATCGGGGCACTGCTCGGCGCGCCGGAGCGGGAGCTGTGGTTCGGGCAGGACCCGTCGCACCCGGGCTTCGGCGGGCGTACGTTCCCCAGCGGCCGGCACGGCCACACGGGCTACTGGGCGCCCGACAACCCGGCCCTCGACGGGATGGCCCGGGTGGTGCTCGGCCGCTGACCCGCGCAACGCGGCGGGCCCCGCCCACCGACGCGGGTGGACGGGGCCCGTCGCGGGGCGGCGCCACCTACTCGACCGTGACCGACTTCGCCAGGTTGCGGGGCTGGTCCACGTCGTGCCCCCGGGCGGCGGCGATCTCGGCCGCCAGGACCTGCAACGGCACGGTGGTGACCAGCGGCGCGAGCAGCGTCGGCGTACGCGGCACGTAGATCAGGTGGTCGGCGTAGCGGACGACCGCCTCGTCGCCCTCCTCCGCGATCACGATGGTCCGGGCGCCGCGCGCCCGTACCTCCTGGATGTTGGAGACCACCTTGTCGTGCAGCATGCCCCGGCCGACCGGGGACGGCACGATGCAGATCACCGGGGTGCCCTTGTCGATCAGCGCGATCGGGCCGTGCTTCAGCTCGCCGGCGGCGAAGCCCTCGGCGTGCATGTACGCCAGCTCCTTGAGCTTGAGCGCGCCCTCCAGGGCCACCGGGTAGCCCACGTGCCGGCCGATGAAGAGCACGGTCGGCTCGGACTTCAGGTCGCGGGCCAGCTCGCGGACGGGCTCGATCCGCTCCAGCAGCTCGCGCAGCTTGCCCGGCATCTCCTGGAGCTGGGCGACCACGGCGGCCACCTCGTCGGCGAACTTGATGCCGCGCACCTGGGCCAGGTGCAGGCCGATCAGGTAGCACGCGACGAGCTGGGTGAGGAACGCCTTGGTGGACGCGACGGCGATCTCCGGCCCGCCGTGGGTGTAGAGGACCGCGTCGGACTCGCGGGGGATGGTGGAGCCGTTGGTGTTGCAGATGGCCAGGACGCGGGCCTTCTGCTCCTTGGCGTGCCGCAGTGCCATCAGGGTGTCCATCGTCTCGCCGGACTGCGAGATCACCACGATCAGCGTGGACCGGTCGAGGACCGGGTCGCGGTAGCGGAACTCGCTGGCCAGTTCCACCTCGCACGGGATCCGGGTCCAGTGCTCGATGGCGTACTTGGCGACCAGACCGGAGTGGTACGCGGTGCCGCAGGCGACGATGAAGATCTTGTCGACGTCGCGCAGGTCCTGGTCGCTGAGGCGGACCTCGTCGAGCATGATCTCGCCGGAGTCGGTGAGCCGGCCGAGCAGCGTGTCGGCGATGGCCTGCGGCTGCTCCTCGATCTCCTTGAGCATGAACCAGTCGTAGCCGCCCTTCTCGGCGGCGGAGGAGTCCCAGTCGATGTGGAAGTCCTTGCCGCTGGCGGGCTGGCCGGCGAAGTCGGTGATCTCGATGGTGTCGCCGGTGATCAGGACGATCTGGTCCTGGCCCAGCTCCACCGCCTCCCGGGTGTGCTCGATGAACGCGGCCACGTCGCTGGCCAGGTAGTTCTCCCCGTCGCCCCGCCCGACGACGAGCGGCGAGTTGCGCCGGGCGCCGACCACCGCGCCGGGCACCGCGGCGTCGACGGCGAGCAGCGTGAAGGCGCCCTCCAGCCGCTGGCAGACCACCCGCATGCCGGCGGCGAGCAGCTGCGGCCCGTCGGGGTGGCTGGCGGCGCGCAGGTCGGCCAGCGCGGCGGAGAGCAGGTGCGCGGCGCACTCGGTGTCGGTGTCGCTGCTGAACTGGACGCCGTCGGCCTCCAGCTCGGTGCGCAGCTTGGCGAAGTTCTCGATGATGCCGTTGTGGATCACGGCGACGCGGCCGTCGGGGGCCAGGTGCGGGTGGGCGTTGCGGTCGGTCGGACCGCCGTGGGTGGCCCAGCGGGTGTGCCCGATGCCGGTGGTGCCGTCCCCGATGCCGATCGGGCTGGCCGCGCAGGACGTGGGATCCTCGGCGGCCCGCTCGGAGAGCACCTTCTCCAGGTTGGCCAGCTTGCCGGCCTTCTTCTCGGTCAGCAGCGCGCCGTCGCAGACGATGGCGACGCCGGCCGAGTCGTAGCCGCGGTATTCCAGCCGCCGCAGTCCGTCGAGCACGATGCCGAGCGCCGGGCGCGCGCCGGCGTAACCAACGATTCCACACATGTCCCGCAGCCTAACCCAGTTCCACTCATCGCGCGTGCGCGAAAGCCGGGTAAACGATCACCCAACTTGAGCGATCGGAGGGGAAGCGGCACTCTCCGTGACATAGCTCCGCCGGGCGACGGTGCTGCCGGCGACGGTTACGGGCGGCCGGGGCCGCCCTCGGCAGGGGTTGAAGCCGCGCCGGGAGTCCGTAGGCTGGCGGGCGTGACGACCGCCGACGTGGATCCGCTGGTGGCCCGGATGCGCCCGTTCGGGACGACCGTCTTCGCCGAGATGTCCGCCCTCGCCGTGCGCACCGGCGCGGTCAACCTCGGTCAGGGCTTCCCCGACACCGACGGGCCGCCGGAGATGCTGGCCGCCGCCGCGGAGGCGCTGCGCACCGGGCAGAACCAGTACCCACCGGGCCCGGGCGTCCCGGCGTTGCGCGCGGCGGTGGCGGCGCACCAGCGCCGGTTCTGGGGGCTGGAGTACGACGCGGACGGCGAGATCGTGGTGACGGCGGGCGCCACCGAGGCGATCGCGGCGGCGGTCCTCGGGCTCTGCGAGCCGGGCGACGAGGTCGTCTGCTTCGAGCCCTACTACGACTCGTACGCCGCCTCCATCGCCCTGGCCGGCGCGGTCCGGCGCCCGGTCACGCTGCGTCCCGCCGCCGACGGCCGGTACGCCTTCGACCCGGCCGCCCTGCGCGCCGCGTTCGGCCCGCGTACCCGGCTGGTGCTGCTGAACTCGCCGCACAACCCGACCGGCAAGGTCTTCACCCCCGACGAGCTGGCCCTGGTCGCCGAGCTGTGCCGGGAGCACGGCGCGTACGCGGTGACCGACGAGGTGTACGAGCACCTGGTCTTCGCCGACGCGTCCACCCCGCACGTCCCGCTGGCCACGCTGCCCGGCATGCGGGAGCGGACGCTGCGCATCTCGTCGGCCGGCAAGACGTTCTCCTGCACGGGCTGGAAGGTCGGCTGGGTGAGCGGGCCGGCGGCGCTGGTCTCGGCGGTGCTGCGGGTGAAGCAGTTCCTCACCTTCGTCAACGCCGCGCCGCTCCAGCCGGCGGTCGCGGTGGCGCTGGCCCTGCCGGACGACTACTTCGCCGGCTTCCGCGACGGCATGCAGGCCCGCCGCGACCAGCTCGTCGGCGGGCTCACCGACGCCGGGTTCGAGGTGCTCCCGCCGGAGGGCACGTACTTCGTCACCGCCGACGTCAGCGCGCTGGGCGGGCGGGACGGGGTGGAGTTCTGCCGGTCCCTGCCCGAGCGGTGCGGGGTGGTCGCCGTGCCGACGCAGGTCTTCTACGACGACGCCGAGGCCGGTCGGCACCTGATCCGCTTCGCCTTCTGCAAGCGCCCCGAGGTGCTGACCGAGGCCGTCACCCGGCTTCGCCGGCTGTCCGCGACCTGACCTTCCCGGCGGCCGGCCGCGCTCGACGCCGTCCGCGCCGGGCCAGATCGGTCGGGTCAGGTCAGGTCGACGCGTACCTGAGCGTCAGCCGGCCGCCCGGGTCGGGCCGGTCTCCCGCTCCGGCGACGCCGCCTCGGAGCGGGGCGCCCGGAGCCGGGCGAGCGCCGCGCCGTCGTCGGCGAGCAGCACCTGCTCGGCGTCGTCGACGAAGGCCAGGTCGGCCTCGACGTGTCGACTCGCCGCCGAGAGCAGCAGGCCGACCACGGGGTCGTCGGCCCGGCGGCGCAGCCCGTCGAGGTTGCGCAGCTCCCGCATCAGGTGACCGCGCTGGTTGCCGAGCACCGTGCGTACGGTGGCGGGCTCGCCGGAGCGGGCCGCGGCGGTCACCTTGAGGAAGAAGTCGTCCCGGAACCCGCCGCTGCGCGGGCTGGGCTCGCCGAGCCAGCGCGCCAGCTCGGCCCGACCCTCCGGGGTGATCTCGTAGACCACCCGGTCGGGCTTGACCGGCTGGGGCTGCCGCTCGGCCACCACCAGGCCGTCGCGGGAGAGCCGGTCGAGGATCTGGTAGAGGTGCCCGATGTTGAGCGGCCCCCACTGCGGGCCGACCGCCTCCTCGAAGGCGCCCTTCAGCTCGTAGCCGTAGCTGGGGCCGCCGGCGAGCAGGGCCAGGACCGCGTGCTGTATCGCCACCGTCTACTCCGATCCGACCCGGAGGGATGACCGCCATCGGGCCTTGCATTGTCACAATGTATCGCGCACAGTGTGCTCAGCACACGGGGAGGCGCGACATGTTCGACATCATCTGGAGACAGCTTCGCGGCCGTGCGGGACGGTCGGTGGCGCTGCTGGTCGGCGTACTGGTGGCGACCACCGGTTTCGTCGTGCTGACCGGCGCCACCACCACCTCCCGCCTCGACGTCACGGGCTCCGTCGAGCGGAACACCGACGCCGCCTACGACATCCTGGTCCGCCCGAAGGGCACGCGTACCCCGCTGGAGGCCGAACGCCGGCTGGTCCAGCCCAACTACCTCTCCGGCCTCTTCGGCGGCATCACCACTGCGCAGTACGACCAGGTGAAGGCGGTCACCGGGGTGGACGTCGCCGCACCCATCGCCATGCTCGGCTACTCGACCGCCCCCGTCCCCACCGCGATCGACCTGACCGACACCGTCGACCGCTCGCTCGACCGGCAGGTCATCCGGATCGACCCGCGCTTCGTCGCCGAGCGCGGCCTCTCCACCGCCCCGGGCCACGCCCGGTACGTGTACATCACCACGCACCCGATCATCCACGCCCGTCCTGACAGGCCCTCCAGCAGCGACGCCACCCCCTACACCGACGGCCGGAGCTACCCCTGGGACGACCAGTGTGGTCCCTCCCCGCGCGAGGTCCTGCCCGACGGCCGCACCCACTCGATCTGCGACCGGCGGCACTACATGGGCAGTCTGGGCGCCTACTCGGAGCGGGAGGACTGGACGGTGATGGCGGTGCGGCTGCTGCCCGACGGCCGGTTCGAGGCCCACGTCAACGTCCTCGCGGACGGGGAGGGTCACGGGCCAGGTTACGTGACCACCTCGGACCGGCTCCAGATCAAGTACGACCTGACCGTGCCCTTCCTGCTGGCCGCGGTGGACCCGGCCGCCGAGGACCGACTCGTCGGCCTGGCCGGGACGGTGGTCGAGGGGCGGGCGCTCCGTCCCGACGACTCGGTCGTCGAGGGACGCGAGGGAGGCAACTTCACCGTCCCGGTCCTCACGACCAGCCGTCCCTTCCTCGACGAGGAACTGCGCGTCGACGCCACGCGGCTGCCCGCCGCACGCCCGGGCGGCGTGCCGTTGGCCGATCTGGAGCGGGAGCTGCGGCGGGGGCCGGCGATCCCCGCCGGGGACGCCAGCGCCGACGTCGTCTCCGGTTGGCGTTCCCGGTTGAGCGGGGGCCTCTCCCCGACCGGCTGCTGCTTCGGCCAGCTCCAGGACATCGTGCAGGCCGGGCCCGCGGAGTACGACCGGCTCCCCGACGGCACCCTGCGGGTCCGTCCGCTCCCGCCGGCCGCACCCGAACTCTACGGTGGGCACCAGGACTTCAACCCGTACCCGCGCCCCTGGCTGACGGAGGACGTCGGTGCCCGCCCGCTGCGCGAGCTGCCGCTGAGGAAGTCGACCCCCAAGAAGCCCCTCTGGCGCGACTGGCGGGCGGTGGGGGTCTTCGACCCACAGAAGCTGACCGGGTTCAGCGACCTGGGCAGGGTCCCGCTGGAGACGTACGAGCCGCCGCGGGCCGCTGGCGCCGACGCCGCCAGCCGGGACGCGCTGGGCGGGCAGCCGCTGGAGCCGAGCGGCAATCCCGCCGGCTACCTCGCCGCCCCGCCGCTGCTGCTGACCAGCCTCGCCAGCGTGCCGAAGCTGCTGGCGGGCGGCGGCAGTCCGCAGCTTGCCGCCCCGATCAGCGCGATCCGGGTCCGGGTCGCCGACGTGGGTGGGTACAGCGACCGCGCCGCCGAGCAGGTCCGGCTGGTCGCCGAGCGGATCGCCCAGGTCACCGGGCTCGACGTCGACATCACCCTCGGCTCGTCCCCCGCCCCGCAGGCCGTGGAGCTGCCCGCCGGGTCGTTCGGCCGGCCGGCGCTGCGGCTGACCGAGGAGTGGTCGGCGCTCGGGGTCGCCTCGGTGATCACGAAGGCGGTGGACCGCAAGAGCGTCGCGCTGTTCGTACTGGTGCTGGTGGTCTGCGCGCTCTTCCTCGGCAACGCGGTCGCCGCCGCCGTCCGGGACCGCCGGTCCGAGCTGGCGGTGCTCGCCTGCCTGGGCTGGCCCGCCCGGCGGATCGGCGCGCTGATCCTCGGCGAGGTGGCCACCCTCGGGCTGGCCGCCGGCCTGCTCGCGCTGGCACTGGCCGTTCCGCTCGGGGCCGCGCTCGGCATGGACGTGGGATGGCGGCGGGCGCTGCTGGCCGTACCGGTGGCGCTGCTGCTGGCGCTGGTCGCGGGCCTGACGCCGGCCCTGCGGGCGGCGCGCGCCCACCCGGCCGCCGCGCTGCGCCCGGCGGTGGCGACGGCCCGGTGGGTACGCCGGCCGCGCACCCTGGTCGGCCTGGCCCTGGCCAACCTGGCCCGCACGCCCGGCCGCACCCTGCTCGGGGCCGGCGCGCTGGCCATCGGGGTCGCCGCGCTGACCCTGGTCGCCGCCGCCGGATACGCGTTCCGCGGCGCCATCGTCGGCAGCCTGCTCGGTGACACGGTGTCGCTGAGCGTGCGGGGCGCGGACACCATGGCCGCCGTCGCGACGGTGCTGCTCGGTGCCGCCGCGGTCGCCGACGTGCTCTACCTGAACATCCGGGACCGGGCCGCCGAACTGGCCACCCTGCGCGCGGTCGGCTGGAGCGACGCCGCACTGGGCCGGCTCATCGCCTACGAGGGGCTGGCCCTGGGTCTGCTCGGCGCGGTCACCGGCGCCGGCCTCGGGTTGGCCGGGGCGGCCTGGCTGGTCGGCGCCCTGCCCGGCACGTTGGTCGCGGTCGCCGCGCTGGTGGCGGCGGCCGGTGTCCTGGTCACCTCGGTGGCCGCCCTGGTCCCGGCCGCGCTGCTGCGTCGGCTGCCGACCGCCCGACTGCTCGCGGAGGAGTGACGATGGAGACGACGACGGGCAGCACGGTCCGGGTCGCCGGGCTGGTCCGGCGCTTCGGGGCCGGCCCGCAGCAGGTGACGGCGGTCGACGACGTGTCCCTGGAGATCCCGGCGGGGGCGGTGGTGGCGCTGACCGGGCCCAGCGGCTCCGGGAAGTCGACGCTGCTGCACATGATCGGCGCGATCGAGCAGGTGGACGCCGGCACGATCACGGTGGACGGGCAGGAGATCACCGCGCTCGGCCGCTCCGCCCTGACGCGGTACCGGCAGCGGGTCGGCTTCGTCTTCCAGCGCTACCACCTGCTGCCCGCGCTCACCGTGCTGGACAACGTGGTCGTGCCGGTGCTGCCCCGCCGGGGGCGGGCCGACCACGCCGCCCGGGCCCGGGAGCTGCTCGACGCGGTCGGCCTGGCCGGGCGGGAGCGGGCCCTGCCGGCCCAGCTCTCCGGCGGCCAGCAGCAGCGGGTCGCGATCGCCCGGGCGCTGATGGGCTCCCCCGGGCTGCTGCTCGCCGACGAGCCGACCGGCAACCTCGACTCGGCAACCGGCGGGCAGATCCTCGACCTGCTGCTGGACCTGCGCGACCGGCACGGCATGACGGTCCTGCTCGCCACCCACGAGCGGGCGGTGGCCGCCCGGTGCGACCGGCTCATCCGCCTCGGCGACGGGCGGGTCGTCGAGGACATGGACCTCACCGACGGCGAGGACCCGGCGGCCACCCTCCGGCGCGCCGCGGGCCTGCGCCTGTAGACCGTCCGGCCGGGACGGGCATCGTGGCCGGTCCCGGACGTCGGCGGTGCCGTGCCCGGTGCCGGCACCGCCGACGCGGGGGCCGCACGGCACCCGGCCGCCGGACCGGTCCGGGAAAGGCGACGGCCCGGGCCGCCGATGGCGGGCCCGGGCCGGTGCGAAAGGTCAGGCGGTCGGGCTGGCGGTGCGGACCTGCTCGGCGATGCGCTCGGCGACGCTTCGGGCGACCTGCTCGGTGGCCGCCTCGACCATGACCCGGACCAGCGGCTCGGTGCCGGACGGGCGCAGCAGCACCCGGCCGGTCTCGCCCAGCTCCGCCTCGGCCCGCTCGACCTCGGCCCGGACGGCGGGTGCGGCCGCGCCGACCGTACGGTCGCCGACGGGGACGTTGATCAGCACCTGCGGCAGCCTGGTCACCACGGCGGCCAGCTCCGCGAGGGACTTGCCGGTGGCGGCCAGCCGGGACATCAGGTGCAGCCCGGTCAGCACGCCGTCGCCCGTGGTGGCGTACGCGGGCATCACGATGTGCCCGCTCTGCTCGCCGCCCAGCGCGAGGCCGGACGCGCGCAGCTCCTCCAGCACGTACCGGTCGCCGACCTTGGTCTCCAGCAGGCGGATGCCCTGCGCGGACATGGCCAGCCGCAGGCCGAGGTTGCTCATCACCGTGGCGACCAGGGTGTCGTCGGTGAGCGTGCCGGCCTCCCGCATGGCGAGCGCGAGGATCGCCATCACCTGGTCGCCGTCGACCTCGTCGCCGTCGGCGGTCACCGCGACGCAGCGGTCGGCGTCGCCGTCGTGCGCGACGCCGAGGTGCGCGCCGTGCTCGACCACCGCGGCCCGCAGGGCGTCGAGGTGGTTGGAGCCGCACTCGTCGTTGATGTTGAGGCCGTCCGGCTCGGCGTAGATGGCAACGACCTCGGCCCCGGCCTCCCGGTACACCACCGGTGCCACCTCGGCCGCCGCGCCGTTGGCGCAGTCGACCACGACCTTGAGGCCGTCGAGGCGGTGCGGCAGGGTGCCGATCAGGTGCTGCACGTAGTGGTCCGCGCCGTCGAGCAGGTCGTGCACCCGGCCGACGCCGGCGCCGATCGGCCGCTCCCAGGCGGTGGTGGCGTTCGCCTCGACGGCCGCCTCGATCCGCATCTCGATGTCGTCCGGCAGCTTGTGCCCGCCGGCGGCGAAGAGCTTGATCCCGTTGTCGGGCATCGGGTTGTGGGAGGCGGAGAGCATCACGCCGAGGTCGGCCTTGGCCTCGGCGGTGAGGAACGCCACGGCCGGGGTGGGCAGCACGCCAACCCGGACCACGTTGGCGCCGGCGCTGGTGAGCCCGGCGACCACGGCGGCCTCCAGCATCTCGCCGCTGGCCCGGGTGTCCCGCCCGACCACGGCCAGCGGGGGATGGCTCCGGTCCGACTCGGCGAGCGTGTGGGCGGCGGCGACCGCCACCGCCAGCGCCAACTCAGGCGTGAGATCCGCGTTCGCCCGCCCGCGTACGCCGTCCGTGCCGAACAACCGGCCCATACCCGCCAACCTCCGATGAAACGGTCCAGGAAAGGCGAACGGCCGGGCCACCTCCCGTCGAGGAGAGGTGAACCCGGCCGTCCGTCAGAAGTACAACGCGCCGCTGATGATCAGCGCTTCGAGTACTGAGGAGCCTTACGGGCCTTCTTGAGGCCGTACTTCTTGCTTTCCTTGACCCGGGCGTCCCGGGTGAGGAAGCCGGCCTTCTTCAGCGCCGGACGGTCGTCCGGCTCGCTGACGATCAGGGCCCGGGCGATGGCCAGGCGCAGCGCGCCGGCCTGACCGGTGGTGCCGCCGCCACGCAGGTTGGCGATGACGTCGAAGGCCTCCGGCTTCTCGGCGGTGACCAGCGGGTCCTTGATCAGCTGCTGGTGCACCTTGCTCGGGAAGTAGGCCTCGAGGTCACGGCCGTTGCACGTGATCTTGCCGCTGCCGGGGACGATGCGCACCCGGACGATGGCCTCCTTGCGCCGACCCACGGTCTGGATCGGGCGGTCACCACGCGGCGCGCGGGCGACGGGCGCCGGCGCCTCGGTGGCCTCCTCGGGGGCAACCTCGGTCTCGGTGATGTCGGTCATGCTGTTTCCTTCGCCCGCGCTCACTGCGCGATCTGCTTGATCTCGAACGGCACCGGCTGCTGCGCGCCGTGCGGGTGCTCGGCACCGGCGTAGACCTTCAGCTTCTTGATGAGCTGACGGCCGAGCTTGTTGTGCGGGAGCATGCCCTTGACGGCCAGCTCGATGGCCCGCTCGGGACGCTTGGTCAGCAGCTCGTCGTAGCCGACCTGCTTAAGACCACCCGGGTAGCCGGAGTGGCGGTAGGCGACCTTGGTGTGGCGCTTGTTGCCGGTCAGCGCGACCTTGCCCGCGTTCACGACGACGACGAAGTCGCCCGTGTCGACGTGCGGCGCGAAAGTCGGCTTGTGCTTGCCGCGCAGCAGCGTGGCGGCGTGGGTGGCCAGGCGGCCCAGCACGACATCAGAGGCGTCGATGACGTGCCACTGACGCTCGATCTCACCCGGCTTCGGGCTGTACGTACGCACAGGTATACCTTGTCTCGTCGTCGGTCTGGGGTCGCGCGCCGAGGTTACCGGGCGCGCACGAACGACCAAGCGTACCTCAGGCGGCACGCCTCTGGATGTCGTACAACAGCAGGCAACGATACCCGCCGCCCCGTCGGCAGGTCAAAACGGGGTACCGCCCCCGCCTGGCCCCCCGAGGATACATGGCGGCGGTCACACGCCGGTCAGCCGGCGCGGGCCCGGCCGCAGATAGACCAGCCAGGTCACCCCGAAACAGAGCGCGTACGCGACGATGAAGGCGACGTACGCCGCGTCCGCGCTGCCCCCGGTCAGGAACGACTGCCGGAAGGCGATGTTCACCAGCACCCCGCCGGAGGCCCCGACCGCCCCGGCGATGCCGATCACCGAGCCGGTCATCCGCCCGACCCGGCGCTGTGCCGCGACCGCCTCCCGCCGACCGGCGTCCACCTCCGCCGTCGCCCGGGCCCGGAAGATCGCCGGGATCATCTTGTACGTCGAGCCGTTGCCGATGCCCGAGAAGACGAAGAGCGACAGGAAGCCGAGCAGGTAGAGCCCGAACGACCGCTCCCGGGCGGCGTGGAGCACCAACGAGGCGCCGGCCGCCATCGCGACGAAGTTCCAGAAGGTCACCCGGGCCCCGCCGAGGCGGTCGGCGAGGTGCCCGCCGACCGGCCGGATCAGCGAGCCGACCAGCGGGCCGAGGAAGGTGAGCCAGGCGGCGTCGACCGGGGTCGGGAAGCGCTCGGCGAACTGGAGCTGGAGCACCTGACCGAAGGCGAAGCAGAAGCCGATGAACGAGCCGAAGGTGCCGACGTAGAGCAGCGACATGATCCAGGTGTGCGGGTCGCGGGCCGCCTCGCGCAGCGCGCCGGGTTCGTTGCGCGCCCCGGAGATGTCGTCCAACCCGCGCGCCGCGGCGAGCGCGGCCAGCACGATCAGCGGCAGGTAGACCGCCGGCACCAGCCGGGGGTACGCGGCCCCCGCCGTCGCCAGCACCGCCAGGCCGACCAGCTGCACCGCCGGCACGCCGAGGTTGCCGCCGCCGGCGTTGAGCCCGAGCGCCCGGCCCTTGAGCCGAGACGGATAGAACAGGTTGATGTTCGCCATCGAGGAGGCGAAGTTGCCCCCGCCGACGCCGGTCAGGCAGGCCAGCACCATCAGGGTGGAGTAGGAGACCCCGGGCTCCAGCAGCACCGTCATCGGCACGGCCGGGACGAGCAGCAGCAGCGCGCTGACGATCGTCCAGGTCCGCCCGCCGAAGCGCGCCACGGCCAGCGTGTAGGGCAGCCGCAGCGTCGCCCCCAGGGCCGCCGGCACGGCGGTGAGCAGGAACTTCCCCGCCGGGTCGATGCCGTACTCGGGGCCGAGGAAGAGCACCGTCACCGACCAGAGGCTCCACACGGAGAAGCCCACGTGCTCGGCGAAGATCGAGACCCAGAGGTTGCGGCGGGCGACCGGCGCCCCGGTCGTACGCCAGAAGTCGGGGTCCTCGGGCCGCCAGTCGTCGATGCGGTGCCGGCGGCCGACGGCCGGCGGAACGGCCTCGGCCGGGGGTGTGGTGGGGGCCAGTGTGCTCACGGCGACTCCTCCTCGTCGGGTGCGACCTGGAGGAACGCTAGGAATCCGGGATTACCCCGGGGTGCCCGTCGCGGGTCGGGCGGGAAACGGAGACCGCACCGGGGGCGGATGCCGCCGGTGAGATGTCAGAGTTCCTGGAGGATGCGCAGCGCCCGGCCGACCCTGAGCATGGTCCCGGTGTCGGCGACGTCCACGCACTCGGTGAACCACTTCTTCATCGGCGAGGAGATCCGGTCGGGCATCACCACGTACGCGCCCATCGGCACCGCCAGGGGCGAGTCGCGCAGCAGCGCCTCCTCGACCACCTCGACCACGATCACGATCGGCACGTCGGTGGAGTTGTAGACGTCGGAGCTGATCACCAGTCCGAGCCGTTCCCGGGCGCCGTCGATGCGCCAGACCTCGCCCCTACGCAGCACGCGGGCGCCCGCCGAAGAGCGCGTCGTCGACCATGCCCACCTCGCGGGCGTCGGCGAGGGCGGCGGCTTCGAGGTCGAGCCCGGCCCGGCCGACGGCGGCGGCGTGCGCGGTGAAGACCTCGCGCAGCGCCTTCTCCCGGGCCGCCTGGTCCATCCACGCCGACAGGGAGAGCCCCTCGCGCTTGGCGAACCGCCGGGCCTCCTCGATCGTCTCGTCCGAGAACGACAGGGTCACCTTGGCAGTCATGCCGTGGAGACTACCCAGCGGTATGACCAGCAGTCATCCCGTCGGCCCCGACTATTCGCGACGGCCGCCGAACACGGCAAACCGCCACTGCTTGAAGAAGCAGTCGACGTCGACCAGGCCGGCCTCGGCCAGCCAGCGGCACTGCGCGGCGACCGGCGCCGGCCGGTCGTACGCCATCCGGCCCTCGGCGGCGGCGATCTCGTCGGCGTCGGAGCCCAGCGCGGCGACCTGCCCCAGCCACACCTCGTGGTAGCGCCGGTCGAGCGCGGGGGTGGGGCCGGCGACCTGCTCGGCGTTGACGAAGACGCCGCCGGGCACCAGCGCCGATGGCACCCGCCGGTAGAGCGCGCGCTTGCCCGCGTCGTCGAGGTGGTGGATGGCCAGCGCGCTGACCACCGCGTCGTAGCGGCCGGCGGGCAACTCCCCCGCCAGGTCGGCCCGGACCGTCCGGTGCGCGACGCCGCGGGACCCCAGGTGCTCGGCGGCGACGGCGAGCATGGCCGGCGCGGCGTCGACCAGGGTCAGCCGGACTCCCGGCACCGCCGCCGCGAGCAGCAGCGACAGCAGCCCGGTGCCCGCGCCCAGGTCGAGCACCTCCGGGGTACGCCCGGCGGCGAGCGCGGCCCGCAGCGGCGGCGCGGCCACCTCGACGGCCGTGCCGTAGAAGGCGTCGAAGCAGGGCACGAGGCGCCGGCGGGCCTCGTCGTAGCTGCCCGCCGCCGCGTCGAAGGCCTCGGCCACGCCCATCGCGCCTCCCATATGTCAGGATTGTTGTCCCATATTGTAAACACGTGAGCCGGCCCGGTGCCCGCGTGCGGTGTGAGCGGCTCTTGACAGGACCGAAACAGACGGGACCCGGACCGGAAATGGCCCCCCGGCACGCTTTGCCGACATGACAGACGGTGCACACGCGGCGACCGGACCGGGGCGGACGCCCCGGGAGGTGGCGACGCACTGCCCGTACTGCGCCCTCCAGTGCGGGATGACGCTGCGCGAGGAGTCCGGCCGGGCGACGGTGCTCCCCCGGCAGTTCCCCACCAACCAGGGTGGCCTCTGCCAGAAGGGCTGGACCGCCGCCGAACTGCTCGACCACCCCGAGCGGCTGACCACCCCGCTGCTGCGGGACCCGGCCGGCGGCGAGCTGCGCCCGGCGAGCTGGGCCGCCGCCCTCGACCGCATCGTCGCCGGCCTGCGCGCCGTCCAGCAGGGACACGGCCGCGACGCGGTGGCCGTCTTCGGCGGTGGCGGGCTCACCAACGAGAAGGCGTACGCGCTGGGGAAGTTCGCCCGGGTGGCGCTGCGCACGAGGCACATCGACTACAACGGACGGTTCTGCATGTCCTCGGCGGCGGCGGCCGGGATGCGCGCCTTCGGCATCGACCGGGGCCTGCCGTTCCCGCTGGCCGACCTGGGCCGGGCCGACACGCTGCTGCTGGTCGGCGCCAACCCGGCGGAGACCATGCCCCCGCTGGTGCGCTGGCTGACCGCGCAGCGCGAACGCGGCGGCCGGCTGATCGTCGTCGACCCCCGGGTCACCGCCACCGCCCGCCAGGCCGACCTGCACCTGCAACCCCTGCCCGGCACCGACCTGGCGGTGGCGAACGCGCTGCTGCACGTCGCGCTCACCGAGGGCTGGGTCGACCGGGACCACGTGGCCGCCCGCACCACCGGCTTCGAGGCGGTCCGCCGCAGCGTGGCCGGCTGGTGGCCGGCCCGCGCCGAGGCGCTCTCCGGGGTGCCGGTGGCCGACCTGGAGGCGACCGCCCGGGCCCTCGGCACCGCCGAACGCGTGATCATCCTGACCGCGCGGGGCGCCGAGCAGCACGCCAAGGGCGTCGACACCGTCACCGCATTCGTCAACCTGGCGCTCGCCCTCGGGCTGCCCGGCCGCCCCGGCTCCGGCTACGGCTGCCTCACCGGGCAGGGCAACGGGCAGGGCGGACGCGAGCACGGGCAGAAAGCCGACCAGCTCCCCGGCTACCGCAGGATCGACGACCCGGCCGCCCGGGAACACGTCGCCGGGGTCTGGGGGGTGCCGGCCGACGAGCTGCCCGGGCCGGGCGTGCCGGCGTACGAGCTGCTGGACTCGTTGGGCACGCCCGCCGGGCCGAAGGCGCTGCTGGTCTTCGGCTCCAACCCGGTGGTCTCCGCGCCCCGGGCCGCCCGCATCGAGCGCCGGCTACGCGATCTCGACCTGCTCGTGGTCGCCGACTTCCTGCTCTCCGAGACCGCCGCGCTCGCCGACGTGGTGCTGCCCACCGCCCAGTGGGCCGAGGAGGACGGCACGATGACCAACCTGGAGGGCCGGGTGCTGCGCCGCCGCGCACTGCGCCCGCCGCCGCCCGGCGTCCGTACCGACCTGGAGATCCTCGCCGACCTCACCGCCCGCCTCCAGGGTGGTGCCGGTGGGGCGGACGCCGGCGATCCGCGGGTCGTCTTCGCGGAGCTGCGGCGGGCCTCGGCCGGCGGGATCGCCGACTACGCCGGGGTGAGCTGGGAGCGGATCGACGAACGCGACGGGGTGTTCTGGCCCTGCCCGGCCGAGGACGGCCCGGACACCCCCCGGCTCTTCGCCGACCGCTTCCCCACCCCCGACGGGCGGGCCCGGTTCCACGCCGTGGAGCACCGGCCGGCGGCCGAGGAGGTGTGCGCCGAGTACCCGCTGCACTTCACCACCGGCCGGGTGCTCGCGCAGTACCAGTCCGGCACACAGACCCGCCGAGTCGCCGCGCTGCGCCGGGCCGCCCCGGACGCGTTCGTCGAGCTGCACCCCGACCTGGCCGGGCGGCTCGGCATCGGCGACGGCGAGCCGGTGCGGGTGGTCTCCCGCCGGGGCGAGCTGCGCGCGCCGGCCCGGCTCAGCACCGCCATCCGGCCGGACACCGTCTTCGCGCCGTTCCACTGGGGCGGCGCCGCGCGGGCCAACTCGGTCACCAACGACGCCGTCGACCCGGTCTCCGGGATGCCGGAGTTCAAGATCTGCGCCGTCCGGCTGGAGAGGGTGGACGAGCCGTGAGCGAAAGTGTCGTGATCGTCGGCAACGGGATGGCCGGTTCGCGGCTGGCCGGCGAGCTGCACGCCCGGGGCGGGGACCGGAAGGTCACCGTGCTCGGCGCGGAGCCACACCGGGCGTACAACCGGATCATGCTCTCCACCCTGCTGGCGGGCAAGATCGGCGAGCCGGACGTGGAGCTGGCCGAGGCCGCCGGGCAGGGCGTCGACCTGCGTACCGGCGTGACGGTCACCGCCGTCGACCGCGCCGCCGGCACGGTCCACACCGACGACGGCGACCGCATCGCGTACGACCATCTGGTGCTCGCCACCGGCAGCCGGGCCGTGGTGCCGCCGCTGCCCGGGCTGGACGGGCCCGGGCTGCCGGAGCGGGTGGTGCCGTTCCGCACGCTGGACGACTGCCGGCGGATCCTCGCCGTGGCCGGCGGCGCGCGCAGCGCCCTGGTGCTCGGCGGCGGGCTGCTCGGGCTGGAGGCGGCCCGCGGGCTCGCCGCCCGGGGCCTCGACGTGGGCGTGGTGCACCCGGTGCCGTACCTGATGGAGCGCCAGCTCGACCCGGCCGGCGCGGCCGTCCTGGCCGGCACGCTCGCGGGCCTCGGGGTGACCACCCACCTGGCCGTCGCGGCCACCGGGGTGGTCGCGGACGCCGGCGGGGTACGCCTCGACCTGGCCGACGGCCGCTCGCTCACCGCCGACCTGCTGGTCCTCTCCTGCGGGGTACGCCCCGACACCGCCCTCGCCCGCGCGGTCGGGCTGGCCGTGGAGCGGGGCGTGCTGGTCGACGACCGGCTGCGCACCAGCGACCCGCGCATCTCGGCGATCGGCGACTGCGCCCAGCACGACGGCGCCCTCACCGGGCTGGTCGCCCCCGCCTGGGCGCAGGCCCGGGTGGTGGCGCAGGTGCTCACCGGGGAGGACGCGGGCGCCCGCTACCGGCCCCGGCCGGCGGTGACCCGGCTCAAGGCAGCCGGCATCGACCTCGCCGCCATGGGCGATCCGGGCGACGGCGGGACCGGCGAGGAGCTGACCTTCGCCGACCCGTCCCGGGGCACGTACGCCCGGCTGCGCATCCGCGACGAGCGGTTGACGGCCGCGATCCTGCTCGGCGACAACCCGGCGGTCGGCACGGTCATCCAGCTCTTCGACCGGGGCCAGCCGGTGCCGGCCGACCGGCGTGCCCTGCTGCTCGGCCGGGCGTCCGGCGCGGCGGCATCGGCGCCGGCCGCGACACCGGCGCTGATGCCGGACGCGGCGACCGTCTGCCAGTGCAACGACGTCAGCAAGGGGGCGCTGGTGGGCTGCTGGCGTGCCGGGGCCCGGACCGTCGACGCCGTGGTCGACGCGACCCGGGCCGGCACGGGGTGCGGCGGCTGCCGGGACGCGGTCGCCGGCATCGTCGGCTGGCTGTCCGAGGTGGATTCGGCGGAGGTGGCGTCATGAGCGAGCGAAGCAGCAGGTTGGTGGTCGTCGGCAACGGCATGGTGGGGCAGCGCTTCGTCGACGCGCTGCGCGCCCGTGACCCCGAGGGGCGGTGGCGGGTCACCGTGCTCGCCGAGGAGGGCCGCCCGGCGTACGACCGGGTGCGGCTCTCGGCGTTCTTCGACGGGGTCGGCGCCGAGGAGCTGAACCTGCACACCCCCGACGACGGGGTGGAGCTGCGCCTGGGCGAGCCGGCCACGGCGATCGACCGGGAGCGGCGGCTGGTACGCACCGCGACCGGCGAGCACCCGTACGACGCCCTGGTGCTGGCCACCGGCTCGTCCGCGTTCGTGCCGCCGGTGGCCGGCGCGTCCCTGCCCGGGGTCTTCGTCTACCGGACGCTGGACGACCTGGAGGCGATCCGGGAGCACGCGCGCGGCCGGCGCACCGGGGCGGTGATCGGCGGCGGGCTGCTCGGGCTGGAGGCGGCGAACGCGCTGCGGCTGCTCGGGCTGGACACCAGCGTGGTGGAGTTCGCGCCCCGGCTGATGCCGGTGCAGGTGGATCAGGCCGGTGGCGCGATGCTCCGCCGGTACGTCGACGAGCTGGGCGTGACCACCCACCTGGGCGTGGCCACCACCGCCGTCCGGCCCGGCCCGGACGGCACCGTCGCCGGGCTGGAACTGGCGGACGGGAGCGTGCTCGACGCCGACCTGGTGGTGGTCGCGGCGGGCATCCGGCCCCGCGACGAGCTGGCCCGGGCGGCCGGGCTCGTCCTGGGCCCGCGCGGCGGCGTACTGGTCGACGACACCTGTCGTACCGCCGACGAGCGGATCTGGGCGGTCGGCGAGTGCGCGGCGGTCGACGGCGTCTGCCACGGCCTGGTCGCCCCCGGGTACGCGATGGCCGAGGTGGTGGCCGACCGGCTGGTGGGCGGGGCGGCCACCTTCCCCGGCGCGGACACCGCCACCAAGCTGAAGCTGCTCGGCGTGGACGTGGCATCGTTCGGCGACGCGCACGGCACGACACCGGGCTGCCTCGACGTGACGTTCACCGACCCGGCCACCCGGGTCTACGCCAAGCTGGTCCTCTCCGACGACGCGCAGACCCTGCTCGGCGGGGTGCTGGTCGGCGACGCGAGCGCGTACCCGACGCTGCGGGCCAGCGTCGGCGGCCCGCTGCCCGCGCCCCCGCTGGCGCTGCTCGCCCCCGAGGGCGCGGCGGGCGCGGGCGCCGGCGCGCTGCCCGCCGCCGCGCAGGTCTGTTCCTGCAACGCGGTGACCCGCGCGGACGTCGACGCGGCGATCGCCGGCGGCTGCGCGGACGTGCCGGCGCTGAAGGCGTGCACCCGGGCGGGGACGAGTTGCGGCTCCTGCGTGCCGATGCTCAAGCAGCTGCTCGACGCGGCCGGCGTGCGGCAGTCCACGGCGCTCTGCGAGCACTTCGATGTCAGCCGGCAGGAACTCTTCGACATCGTCCGGGTCCGGGGCATCCGCACCTTCTCGCAGCTCGTCGCCGAGCACGGGCGAGGACGCGGCTGCGACATCTGCAAGCCGGTGGTCGCCTCGATTCTCGCCTCCCTCGGCACCGGGCACGTGCTGGACGGGGAGCAGGCGTCGTTGCAGGACACCAACGACCACTTCCTGGCCAACCTGCAACGCGACGGCAGCTACTCGGTGGTGCCCCGGATCCCGGGCGGCGAGATCACCCCGGAGAAGCTCATCGTGATCGGCGAGGTGGCCCGGGACTTCCAGCTCTACACCAAGATCACCGGCGGGCAGCGGATCGACCTGTTCGGGGCCCGGGTCGATCAGCTGCCGCAGATCTGGCGCCGGCTGGTCGACGCCGGCTTCGAGTCCGGCCACGCGTACGGCAAGGCGCTGCGCACGGTGAAGTCCTGCGTCGGCGAGACCTGGTGCCGGTACGGGGTGCAGGACTCGGTCGGGCTGGCCGTCGCCCTGGAGCTGCGCTACCGGGGGCTGCGCGGCCCACACAAGATCAAGTCGGCGGTGTCGGGCTGCGCCCGCGAGTGCGCCGAGGCGCGCAGCAAGGACTTCGGCATCATCGCCACCGAGACCGGCTGGAACCTCTACGTCGGCGGCAACGGCGGCTTCCGGCCCCGGCACGCCGACCTCTTCGCCACCGGCCTGTCGACGGAGGCGCTGGTCCAGCTCATCGACAGGTTCCTCATGTACTACATCCGCACCGCCGACCGGCTGCAACGCACCGCCGCCTGGATCGAGGCGATGGAGGGCGGGCTGGACCACCTCCGCGCGGTGATCGTGGACGACTCGCTCGGCCTCTGCGCCGACCTCGACGCTGCGATGGCCCGGCACGTCGACTCCTACTCCGACGAGTGGCGCGACGTGCTGGAGGACCCGGTCCGGCTGCGCCGGTTCGACTCCTTCGTCAACGCCCCCAGGGTGCCCGACCCGTCCATCACGTTCGCGCGCGAGCGGGGCCAACCGGTCCCGGTGGGCCCGGCGCAGGCCGACGAGGGCCGGCAGCCGGTCACGCTGGGCATGCCGGAGGTGCGGCGATGACCACCACGACGCCGAGACTGCCGGAGGTACGGCGATGACGATCACGATGCCCAACCCGACGCGCACCTGGACGCCGGTCTGCCCGCTCGACCGGCTGGATCCCGACCGGGGCGTCGCCGCGCTCGTCGACGGCGTGCAGGTGGCCCTCTTCCGCACCGCCGACGGGCTGTTCGCCCTCGACAACCGCGACCCGGTCGCCGGGGCGTACGTGCTGTCGCGGGGCATCGTCGGCAGCCGGGGCGAGGTGCCGACGGTCGCCTCGCCCCTGCACAAGCAGGTGTACGACCTGCGCACCGGGGTCTGCCTGGACCTGCCCGGCGTCGCCGCGCCGCGGCACGACGTGCGCTGCCGGGACGGCCTGGTCGAGGTGCGGCTGCGACAGGAGGAGTGAATGCGCGACGAACTGGCGGGCTTCACCATCGGGGTGACCGCCGACCGCCGGCGGGACGAACTCGCCGCGCTGCTCCAGCGGCGCGGCGCCCGGGTGGTGATCGCCCCCGCCCTGCGGATCGTGCCGCTGGCCGACGACACCGACCTGCGGGAGGCCACCCGGGCCTGCCTGGACCGGCCGCCGGACGTCCTGATGGCCAACACCGGCATCGGCATGCGCGGCTGGTTGGAGGCGGCCGAGGGCTGGGGACTGGCCGAGCCGCTGCGCGCCGTGCTGTCCGACGCGTACGTGGTGGCCCGGG
This sequence comes from Micromonospora sp. DT62, assembly GCF_049847285.1. Lineage (NCBI taxonomy): Bacteria > Bacillati > Actinomycetota > Actinomycetes > Micromonosporales > Micromonosporaceae > Micromonospora > Micromonospora sp. DT62. Next base: position 110,965 of record NZ_JBNCOB010000016.1, on the reverse strand, counting down.
GACCCAAGGCGCGCGGGGCCATCCGGGCCGCCGGCCTGCACGACCAGTGGTCACCCGACTCGGAGAGCTGCGACGAGGTGATCGAGCACCTGTGCCGGCGCGGCGTGGCCGGGCAGGTGGTCGCCATGCAACTGCACGGCGAGCGGCAGCCCGAGTGCACGCTGGCGCTGGAGGCCGCCGGGGCCACCGTGATCGAGGTGCCCGTCTACCGCTGGGCGCCGCCGACCGACCCGGCCCCGCTGCACCGGCTGATCGACCTGGTCGCCGGCCGGCTGGTCGACGCGGTCACCTTCACCTCGGCCCCGGCGGCCGAGGCGCTGCTGCGCGCCGCCGGGGACCGCTCCGAGGCCGTGCTGGACGCGTTCCGGGGCGACGTGCTCGCCAGTTGCGTGGGCGCGGTCACCGCGGAGCCGCTGCTGCGGCGCGGGGTGCCGGTCAGCGCGCCGGCACGGGCCCGGCTGGGTGCCCTGGTCCGGACCATCGTCGACGAACTGCCGCGCCGGACGGTCACCCTGAAGGTGGCCGGTCACCTGCTCACGCTGCGCGGGCACGCCGCCGTGGTCGACGGCGAACTGCGTCCGCTCGCACCGGCGCCGATGGCGGTGCTGCGGGCGCTGTGCGGCTCGCCGGGTCGGGTGCTGTCCCGGACCGCCCTGCTGCGTACGCTGCCGCGCGGCGCCGACGAGCACGCCGTGGAGATGGCGGTGGCCCGGCTGCGCGCCGGGTTGCGCGCGCCCCGGGTGGTGCAGACGGTCGTCAAGCGCGGCTACCGCCTCCGGGTCGACTGACGCGACCCGGAGGCGGCAGCCGTCAGGCTCAGCCGACCGGCGCCGGGTAGCCCCGTCCCTGCTCGGCCTCGAGGCGGAGCATGGCGTGCTCCACGACGGTCACCAGCACCTGCTTGACCGCGTCCCGGTGCCGGGCGTCGGTCAGCACCAGCGGCACGTCCGGCGAGATGGCCAGCGCCTCGCGGACCTCCTCCAGCTCGTACTGCGGTGCGCCGTCGAAGCGGTTCAACGCCACGACGTACGGCAGCCTGCGGTTCTCGAAGTAGTCCAGCGGCGCGAAGGCGTCGGTGATCCGGCGGGTGTCCACCAGCACGGCCGCCCCCACGGCGCCCTTGATGATCTCGTCCCACATGAACCAGAAGCGGGTCTGGCCGGGCGTGCCGAAGAGGTACAGGATCAGGTCCTCGGCCATGGTGATCCGGCCGAAGTCCATGGCGACCGTGGTGGTCTGCTTCCCCGGCACCTTGGACGGGTCGTCGATGCCGACACCGGCCGCGGTCATCACCGCCTCGGTTCTCAGCGGGGTGATCTCCGAGATCGCGCCGACCAGGGTCGTCTTGCCCACGCCGAAGCCACCCGCGACCACGATCTTCGCGGAGATGATTCCCCGGTTTCGGCGGGCCCCGGCGGGGTCATAGCCTGCGAAGTCCACTTAGCACCCTTCCAAGGATTTCCATCCGCTCCTCGAACCCCTCGGCGGGAGCGGCAGTGTGTAGCGTCAGCAGGCTCTCGGCCACCATGTCGGCGACCAGCACCCGGGTGACGCCCAGCGGCATCCGGGTGTACGCGGAGATCTCGGCCAGCGACTGCGCCCGGCCCTCACAAACGGTGGCGATGCGGTGCTTGTCGTGCCCCGCGAAGCGGGCCTCCGCAGCCTGTGTCGCGCTGGCCGTCAGGACCGCCTCCAGGGCGATGTCCATCCGGGCCTCGGTCCGGCCGCGGGTGACCGCGTACGGCCGTACCAGCGCACCACGTGGGTCCACGCGCCGTTGGTCCATCGACGATCACCTCCTCTCCCGGCCGGGCCCCTGGTCGGGCACCGGATCCTCTCGTTCCTGGCGACGCACGGTCCGCGCGTCGCGCCCGCTAGGACCGCACCGCGTCCCGCGGCAGCGGCACCAGCGCCGCACCGACGCGCTCGACCAGCAGCGCCATCTCGTAACCCACCTGGCCGACGTCGCAGCTGCGGGCCGCCAGCACGGCCATCGACGAGCCGTCGCTGATCGACATCAGGAACAGGTAGCCGCTGTCCATCTCGATGACCGTCTGGAGCACACCGCCGGCGCTGAACATCCGGGCGGCGCCCTCGGTCAGGCTGACCACGCCCGAGGTGATCGCCGCGAGCTGGTCCGCCCGGTCCGCGGGCAGGTCCCGCGAGGAGGCGAGCAGCAGCCCGTCGGCGGACACCGCCACCACGTGGGCGATCCCCGCCACGCTGTCGGCGAAGTTGGTGAGCAACCAACTCATGTCCTGCATGGCCGCTGGCCTGTTCATCGACTCGTCTCCTTGGTCGAGGTGCTGTCCTGGTCCGTTCCGGCCGCCCGGCCGCGCTGCACGCCGCGGTGGTAGGCCGACAACAGGCCCCGAACTTCGTCCGGGGTACGCCGGCTGCGGTCGCGGCCGCTCCGGGGTTCGATCCCGCCGGGCACGAGCTGTGCCTGCGGCTGCCGCTTGGGCAGCCCCGAGCGGGTGGTGCCGGCGGTGGCGGGGGCCGCCGCCTGGCTGGCCCGGGTCCAGCCCTCGTCTGCCGCCGTCCGCCAGGCGTCCGTGTCGGACGCGGGCGCCGCCGGGCGCGGGTCCGCGACCGGCGCGGCGGGGGGCGCCGCGGGGGGCGCGGGGGGAGGTGTGGGGGGAGGTGTGGCCGGCGTGGCGGGTCGCGCCGCGGCCGGCGGGGTGTACGACGGCGGTGCCGGCTGCACGGGCAGCGGAGCGGTGTCGGTGCTGCCCGGCGTACGCGTGGGCAGTCGGGGCGCACGGGGCTGCGCCGGTGCCGGCTGGGCGGCGGGTGCTGCGGCGCTGGGCGCCCCGGCGGCCTGCTGGGCCGCGGCCGACTGGCTGAAGTCGGGGCGGGTGAAGATGGCCGTGGCGTCGTTACCGTGCGACCGGAACCACACCGCCTCCATCTCCCGGAAGATCGGTGCCTCGGCCGGCAGTTCGGCGCGCGGGGTGATCGGCGCGGCGGGGGCGGGCGGGGCCGTGGCGGCCAGGCCGGCCCCGAGGCCGCGGCCGGCGCCCGGGTCGGTGCCGAAGCCGGTCTCCCGGGCGGAGCCGGCGAATCCCGCCGACAGCCCGGTGGCCGGCGAGCCGGCGATCGGGCCGACCGGCAGCGCTGGTGCGCCCGGCGCTTGCGCATCCCCGCCGGGGACGCGCTTGGGCAGCGCGTCGACCGTGGGGTACGCGACGGTCGGCGTACCGACCGAGGGGCCTGTGTCGGCGAAGGAAGGCCGGGCCGGGGGTGCCGCCGGGGGCGGCGACATCAGGCCGCCGGCCTGCACCGGGGCCGCGGTGTCCCGCGCCTGCTCCGGGGCCTGCCACGGCGTCGGGGCGGTGGACCGCCACTGGTCGGTGAGGGTGGCCGAGGCGGTACGCCCCGCGCCGGCCGGCTCACCGAGGCCGGCCGGGGTGAGCGGGTTCTGCTCGACCGCGAGCGGCTGCCGGGGCCGGGTGATCTGCTGGTCCCGGCTGTGCACGGGCGGCAGCACCACCGTCGCGGCGGGAAGCGTCACCTGGGCGACCGTGCCGCCCTCCACGTTGCGGCGCAGCTCCACCCGGATGCTGTAGCGGGAGGCCAGCCGGCTGACCACGGCCAGGCCCATCAGCCGGAACGCCGCGACGTCGACGCTCGGCGGGGCGGCCAGTCGCCGGTTGAGCGAGTCGAGCTGGTCGTCGGTCAGGCCGAGGCCCCGGTCCTCGACCTGGATCAGGACGTAGTCCCGGATCCGCCGGGCGTCGGCGACCACGGTGGTGGTCGGCGGCGAGAAGCGGGTGGCGTTGTCGAGCAGCTCGGCGACGAGCCGCACCACGTCGTTGACCGCGTGCGCCGCGACCGAGATGTCGGTGTCGACGGTGCCGAACTCGATCCGGTTGTAGAGCTCCACCTCGGACTGCGCGGCCCGCAGCACGTCCACCAGGAGGGCGTCGTCGCGGCGCGGCACGGCCGAGTCGGCGCCGGCCAGGACGAGCAGGTTCTCGTCGTTGCGGCGCATCCGGGTGGCGAGGTGGTCCAGCTCGAAGAGCTGCGCGAGCCGCTTCGGGTCCTCCTCGCCGCGCTCGATCGCGTCGAGCTCGCCGATCATGCGGTCGACGAGGGTCTGACTGCGGCGGGCCAGGTTGAGGAACATCGCCGAGACGCTGGTCCGCAGCGCGGCCTGCTCGGCCGCCACCCGGACCGCCTCGCGGTGCACGACGTTGAAGGCGAGCGCGACCTGGCCCACCTCGTCGCGGTTGTTGAGCTGGATCGGATCGCGTACCTGCCGGACGATCTCCTCGACGCCGCCGTCGCCGACGTTGCCGACGTTCTGCAGCCGCTTGACCGCGTCCGGCAGGTCGTGGTTGGCCACCGAGAGGGCGCCCTCCCGCAGCCGGCGCAGCGAGTGGTTGAGCGAGCGGGCCAGCACCACGGCGAGGGTCACCGCGACGATGAGGGTCAGCAGCACCAGCCCCGTCTCGATGAAGGCCTGCCGGATGATGGCCGACCGGGCCTGGTCGGCCTGGCTGAGCAGCCGCTCCTGGAGCCGGATCTCGGCCCACCGCATGAGGTCGTTGACCGCGCCGATGGCGGCGGTGGCGTCCTGGGCGGTCACCGGCGCGGGCTGCCCGACCGAGCGGGTGATGTCGGCGGCCACCCGGTCGGCGAGGGTCACCGCGTCGCCGGAGACCGTGCTGTCTACCAGGGCACGCTGGGTCGGGTCGGCGGCCAGGGAGAAGGCGACCAGCGCCTCCTGCTGGCTGGTCAGCGTGGCCACGAAGGAGGAGAACTGCTCCTCGTCGAGCCGGCGGGAGAGGAGGGCGGTGTAGACGACCGCCTGCTCCTCGGCGACGGCAGCCTTGGCGCGGGCGAACGCGGCGACCGCGCGCCGGGCGTCCGCGAGCCGCTCGTCACCGGGCAGCTGGGCCAGCCCGTCGCCGTACGCGACCAGGTCCGTGATGATGATCCCGTAGCGCAGCGCCGCCTCGGCGACCGCCATCTGCTGACGGTCCAGCACCTCCTGCCGGGTGCTGGCGAGCGTCTCCAGGTGCTCGTCGATGGTCGCCAGGCGCTCCCGTACGGCGGCCGGCACCTGGTCGACCCGTCCGCGCTCCGCCCGGTACGCCTCGACCCGCTGGTCGGTGCTGCGGACCCGCAGGTTGTAGGCGTCGGCCTTCTGCTGCGGCGTGGACAGGAAGGTGGCGGCGGCCATCCGCTCGGCGTGCAGGTCCTGCGTCAGCGCGGAGACGTCGATGGAGAGCGCCGTCAGTGCCTGGGCCTGGTTGGCGTCGAAGGTGTTCTCACCGACGGCGACGAGTCGGACCGTGGCCAACGCGAGCACCGCGGCGACCGGCACGACCAGGATCAGGGCGAGCTTGGAGCGGATCCGCACGTCGCGGAGCCGGGGCAGCCGACGCCGCTTGGGCTGTTCGGTGTCGCCACTCGCGGGCAGGGTCGTCGGTCCGGTGCTCACGACATCGCCTCCGTCGTTTCTTCCACGCCTGCCCCGCCGACTCGCGCCCGGTGCAGCGGACTGCGCCACACGCGGCACGGCCGCGATTTCATCAGAACTGATCCTGTTTGGGAAGTCGCGGCGGGGTAGGAAACGGTCGGAGGGCTCGCATCCCGTGATCCGGTCAACTAATACCTTCAATTCTCCATGCCCGTGAACAGGGCATGTGACTCCAGAGTGGTCATCCGTGTCGTATTAGTAAGCGCTTGCAAACTTCCCGTTGCCCCACCATGTGGGATACGCGTCCCGAAACGCATCCGAGGCTCCGCTTGACCGCAGGGCCCGGCGTTGGCAAGGTTTTGCAGGCTTCGCGCACACCGTACGGCAGACCCAACCCGTTCCTCTACTGAGGACGGACAACCCGGCGGTGACCGGGTACCGCCCGGGCCGCATCTGGAGGACTGAGTTGAGCCCCATCCGCTCCGCGACCGCCGCGGCGCTCGCATCGGCCGTGCTGGCCACCACGCTCACCGGCTGCCAGTTCGGGGCGGACGAGCAGGACACGAGTCCCATCGTCATCGCCGCGGACCTCGAACTCTCCGGCGCGGCCGCGCCCGTCGGCAAGGCGTACCAGCGGGCGCTGGAACTGAAGGTCGAGCAGCTGAACTCCTCCGGCGCGCTCAACGGCCGGAAGGTCGAGCTGCGGGTGAAGGACAACCGGTCGGACGCGAGCGAGTCACTCCGCAACATCGGTGACTTCAGCGCTGATTCCCAAGTCAGCGCCATCATCATGGGCGGCTGCAACGAATGCGCCGTCGGCGCCGTCCGCACCATCAACGAGAAGCGAATTCCCACCATTGCGCTCGCCGCCTCCAGCGCCGTGTCCGCCCCGGTCGCCGAACGGCGGTACGTGTTCAAGCTCTCCCCGAACGCGGCCGACAGCGCCGCCGCCCTCGCCGGCGAGATGCGCCGCAAGGGCGTCCGCAAGGCGGGCGTGCTGCACAGCGACGACGCCTACGGCCGCGAGGGGTCGACCGCGCTGCGCGCCGAGTTCGCGAAGGCCGGCGTCAAGTTGCTGCGCGAGGAGGCCGTGCGCACCACCGACACCGACGTCAGCAAGCAGGTCAAGGACCTGATCGGCAAGAAGCCGGACGCGCTGGTCGTCTGGACCCCGGCGGAGCAGGCGACGCTGGCCGCCACCGCCGCCCAGCAGGCCAAGTACGAGGGCGGCCTCTTCTTCGACGCGGCGGCCGCCGGAGACCTCTTCCTCGGTGCCGCTTCCGCGGCGACCGAACGCACCACGCTGGTCTTCACCCAGACCATGGTGATCGACGACGTCATCGCCACCACCCCGGCCAAGGCGGCCCGCCGCCAGTGGTTCCAGGACTACACCGCCCGCTTCGGCGGCTACAACGGATCCTCCTCGTTCGCCGCCGACGCGGTGCAGCTCATCGCCGACGCCGAACTCCGTTCGGGCGGCGAGCCCGGCGAGGTCGACCGCGACGGCGTCCGGGACGTGCTGGAGACGACCCAGCTGGACGGTCTCTCCGGGCCGATCCGGATGACCCCGGACAACCACTCCGGCCTGATGCCGCAGGCTCTCACCACCCTGGTCGCGCGCAACGGGCGCTGGCGCCTCGCGGGCTGACCGGGCGGTCGGTGGTGGACGGGATCCGGCGCACGGGACCGCGTCGGACCAGCGCGTCGGTGTGGCCCGCCGTACCCCGGCGGGCCACACCATCGACCGTTCCGACGGGTCAGCGGGCCGACGTGGTGGCGCGGACCCACGGCAGGGCGAGCCGCTCGACCAGAGACAGTGCGCTGTAGAGCAGGATGCTCATCATCGCGATCAGCACGATCGCCGCCCAGGCGGTCGCGGTGTCCCCCACGCCGTTGTACTGCAGGATCTGGTAGCCCAGCCCCGGCTTGTCGGAGTAGAACTCGCCGATCACCGCGCCGATCGCGGCCAGCGGCATCGCCACCTTGAGCCCCACGAAGATCTGCGGCAGCGCGGCGGGGAAGCGCACCTTGCGGAACGCCTGCCACCACGAGGCGTTCAGCGACCGGGCCAGCTCGGCCAGGTCGTTGGGGGTGGTGGTGAGACCGGTCGCCGTGGAGAGCACGACCGGGAAGAAGCAGAGCAGGAACACCATGGTCAGGATCGGCTTCGTACCCCAGCCGACCGAGACCACCAGCAGCGGCCCGAGGGCGATCTTCGGCACCGCGTTGACCGCCACCAGCAGCGGCGCGAACATCCGCTCGACGCGGCGGGAGCCGGCCAGGGCCATCCCGATCAGCACCCCGGCCATCGCCGACAGCAGGAAGCCGACCACCGTCATCGTGGTGGTGACGCCCAGCGCCGGCATCAGCACGTCGGCGCCCGCGACCAGCGCCTTCCACACCGCCTGCGGCGGGGGCAGCGACACCGGGTGCACCAGTTGCAGGCCCGACGTGACCAGCCACCAGGCTGCCACCGTGATCACCGCGCCGAGCAGCGGCAGCCCGACGGCTGCCGGGCGTACGCCGGAGCGGCGCGGGGCCGCGGGCTCCGTCCCGGTGCGGACGGACCGGGTACCGGTCGTCTCCGTCACGGATTTCTCCTCTCCTGCCGGCCGGGCCGGCACGCGACGGGGGGTGCGGTCCACCGGGTCGCCCCGGTCGACCGCACCCCCGTGCCACGGTGGGCGGCTGTCAGGCCTTCGGCGCGAGGCTGAAGTCGATGATCTGGTCGGGGGTGATGTTCTGCTTGAGCGCGCCGGCGCCCTGCAGGATCGCGATGCTCTTGGCGACCCGGCCGCTGTCCAGGGTGCCGAGCTGGGTGCCGGAGTTGCTGGAGCGCACGTAGCCGGCCATGAGCTGGAGCTCGGCGGCGGCCGCGGCGGGGTTGGCGGCGTCGACGTTCTTCTTCAGCAGCTCGCCCGCCTCCTGCGGGTTGGTCAGCGCGTAGTCCAGGCCCTTCAACAGGGCCCCGGTGAACCGCTTGACCATCTCCGGCTTCTCCTTGGCGATCTTGGAGGAGGTGATCAGCACGTTGCCGTAGAGGTCCTGCATCACGTTGCTGTAGGGCAGCATGACGGCCTTCTGCTTGGTCACCGTCTCGATCGTGGGCTGGCCGACGACGAACTGGCCGATGCCGTCCACCGTGCCGTTGCCGAGCATGCCCATCAGGGCCTGCGCCTGGCCGTTGACCCACTGCACCTTGCTGGCGTCCACGCCGGCCATCCGGGCGTACGTCGGGAAGAGGTTGCGCACGACGGAGCCCTCGGTGTCGGCGAGCTTCTTGCCCTCCAGGTCCTTGGGCGACGCGATGCCCTTGCCCTCGACGGTGGCGATGGCGGCCATCGTGCGCTGCTGGATCGCCGCGACCGCGACGAAGTCCTTGGCCTGGCCGCCGCCGAGCTGGAGCAGACCGCCGGTGAGGTCGATCGGGCCGAACTGGGCCTGCCCGCCGACGACCTGCTGGATCACCGCGCCTGTGCCCTGACCCGGCTTGATGTCGACGTCGAACCCGGCCTCCTTGAAGAAGCCCTTCTCCTTAGCGACCCAGGCGTAGGAGTCACGGCCGAAGTTGCCGAACGAGGTGAGGTAGGTCACCTTCTCCAACGCCGCGCCGTTGCCGCCCTTGGCGTCGGCGCCGGAGTCCGAGTCGCCGCTGCACCCGGAGACCAGGGCGAGGGCGGTGGCCAGCGCAGCGGCAGCGACCGTACGGGTCAGCCTTCTCATCAGTGCACCATGTCCTTTCCGACCGGAGCGGCGCGCCGCCGCCGGAGGGGGTTGTCTGGCGGGCCGGCCGAGGGGTTGGGCCGGCAAACCGTCGTGAGGGGACTCTTAGCTGGCACAGCGTACGAGAAACCGGCCCCGACAATGCCCCGCGTATGGGTTTCGTTACGGAAAAATCCTCGCTTCCACCCCGGACGGCGTGTCGTCCACACCGGGCGGTTACCCTGGGCCGCGATCGCTGATCGCCGACTCAGGAGGTCCGCCGGAGATGATCAAGCTTTCCGGGGTGTCCCGCACCTTCGACGGCCGCAGCGGCCGGGTCGAGGCGCTGCGCGGCATCGACCTCGACGTGGCGGCGGGCGAGTTCGTCGCCGTACTCGGCCGCTCCGGTTGCGGCAAGTCCACGATGCTGCGCCTGATCGCCGGGCTGCTCCCGGTCAGCGAGGGCAGGATCACCGTGGCCGGTGCGCCGATCACCAAGCCCCGCCCGGACATCGCGATGCTCTTCCAGCGGCCGGCCCTGCTCCCCTGGCGCACCGTCCTGGACAACGTCCTGCTGCCGGTCGAGATGTTCGGCTGGAAGCGGGCCAAGCACCGCGACCGGGCCCGGCAACTGCTGGAACTCGCCGGGCTGGGCGGCTTCGAGAAGCGGCTGCCGCACGAACTCTCCGGCGGCATGCAGCAGCGGGTCTCGCTGTGCCGGTCGCTGATCGGCGAGCCCCGGGTGATGCTGATGGACGAGCCGTTCTCCGCGCTCGACGCGCTCACCCGCGAGGAACTCTCCGGCGAGTTGCAGCGCGTGCACATGACCTCCGGGGCCACCGTCGTCTTCGTCACCCACTCGATCGACGAGGCGGTGCTGCTGGCCGACCGGGTGGTCGTACTCAGCCCCCGCCCCGGCCGGATCCGCAAGGTGGTCGACGTGAACATCCCGCGACCGCGCACCCTCGGCCGCAACGCGCACCTGGCGGACGTCGCCCGGGTCAGCGCCGACCTGCACGAACTCCTCATGGAGCGGGACCTGCCGGTGACAGCCGGCGCGGAAACACGATGAGCATGCGGGTCACCGTCTTCACCGAGCCGCACCGGGGCGCCAGCTACGACGACCAGCTCCGCTTCGCCCGGCTGGCCGAGGACGGCGGCTTCGAGGGCTTCCTCCGCGCCGACCACTACCAGGCGATGGGTGACGAGCCCGCGCCCCCCGGCCCGACCGACGCCTGGCTGACGCTGGCCGCGCTGGCCCGCGAGACCAGCCGGATCCGGCTCGGCACCCTGGTCACCTCCGCCACCTTCCGGCTGCCCGGCCCGCTGGCCGTGATGGTGGCCCAGGTGGACCAGATGAGCGGCGGCCGGGTCGACCTCGGCATCGGCGCCGGCTGGTACGAACGCGAGCACACCTCCTACGGCATCCCGTTCCCCGGGGTCGGCGAGCGCTTCGACCGGTTGGCCGAGCAGTTGGAGATCATCACCGGGCTGTGGCGGACGCCGCCGGGCGAGACGTACAGCTTCACCGGCGACCACTACCGGCTGGTGGACGCCCCCGCGCTGCCGAAGCCGGTGCAGGTGCCCGGCCCGCCGGTCATCGTCGGCGGCCGCGGCCCGAAGCGCACCCCCGACCTCGCCGCCCGGTACGCCGACGAGTTCAACATGCCGTTCAAGACGGTCGCGGAGACCGCCGCCGCGTACGAGCGGGTGCGGGAGGCCTGCGACCGGGCCGGCCGGGCCGAGTCGGGACGCGCCCCGCTCACCCTCTCCGCCGGCATCGTGGTGGCGATCGGCCGTACCGACGCCGAGGCGCACCGCCGCGCCGCCCCGCTGCACGTCACGAGCGCGCTGCCGCCGGAGGACGCGGTGGTCGGCTCGCCCGCGCAGCTCGTCGACCGGATCGGCGAGTTCGCCGCCGTCGGCGCCACCCGGGTGCACCTGCGCCTGATCGACTTCGCCGACCTCGACCACTTGGAGCTCATCGCCGCCGAGGTGCTCCCCCGACTGGACGGAACCCGATGACCGACGCACACCTCGAACTCGGCCCGGTGGGCCAGGAGATCGTGTACGAGAACGACCGCGTCCGCGTCTGGCACATCCGGCTGGAGCCGGGCGAACGGCAGCCGCTGCACCGGCACGACCACCCGTACCTCGTGGTGGCGATCCAGGGCGCGAAGAACGTCGTACAGACGATCGACGGCACCCTCATCGACGCCGACGAGCCGACCGGCGGGGTGGTCTACCGGGATCCGGGCGCCGTGCACATGCTGACCAACGTGGGCGACACGACGTACCTGGCCCGGCTGGTCGAACTGAAGTAACCGCCGTCCGGCGGGTCGCCCCCCGGCTCGCGGCGCGCCGGTGGCGGCCTGGTCAACAGGTGCGTAACGTGCCGGACATGGCCTTTCGGACCTGGGGCAGACTGCTGCTCACCGCGCTCGGGGTGAGCCTGCTGGCCGGGGCCGGTCAGCTCGGCATCGCCTTCGGCTTCGGCATCGTCCGGCTCTCCGGCACCTTCACCGGCGCCACCGTCAACCAGTGGCCGGCCCAGCTCGTCTGGGCGGGCTGGTTCGCGGCGAACGCCGCCGTGGTGGGCGCGGTGCTCACCGAGCGCCTGGCCCGCCGGGACGGCGGGCTGGCCGGCACCGGGCGCCTGCTCGCCGTCGCCGGCGCCGCCGCGCTGGGTGCCACCATCGTCGCGCCGCTCTGCATGCAGCCGGCCCGGGCGGCCGAACTCGTCTCGATGGATCCGGTCTGGGCCGTCGGCATCTGCGCGGTCCTCGGTGCGCTGGTGGGCGCGGGCGCCGCCGTCGCCGTCCTGCTTCAGCCGCCGGTGGGATGGAACGTGGCGGCGATCGCGGGCGCGCTCTGGCTGCTGGCCCTGGTCTCGGCGGCCCCGTCGCTGGTCTCGACCGGCCCGCTGGACACCGTACGACTGGGGGTGCTGGAGCCGGCGTCCCTCGACGCCGGCGCGGTGCAGGGGCTGGCCCTGGTGGTCCTGCCGCTGGTGGCGCTGCTGGCCGGCGCGGCGACCGGCGGGCTGGCCCGGTGGCGGGGCCACCCGCCGCTGGTCAGCGGCGCGACGGGGGTGGCGGGACCGGCGCTGGTCGCGTTCGCCTACCTGACCGCCGGTCCGGGCGACACCGCCGACCGCTACCAACTCACGCCGTACTACGCGGCGCTGCTCGCGGTGGCCCTCGGCGCGCTCGGGTCGGCCGCGGCCGCGCTGCTGCGCTGGCCGCTCGTCACGCGCACCGCCCCCACCGGGGCCATCGAGCCGACCGACATCCTCCGGCCGCTGCCCACCGGTCCGGCCCTGCCGCAGACCCCGGCGCCCACCGGCGGCGGCGACCCGGAGACGGTCGACCTGGCCGGCGCCACCCTGGTCGTCGCCGACCAGGCCGGCGGCGGTACGGGCTCCGGCGCGGTCACCGCCGCCACCGGCGACGGCCCGGCGCCCCGGGCCGTGCCCCCGCACTGGGACTGGCCCGCCGACGGAGGAACCGTCCCGGCTCCCGCCGCCGGCGTCCGGGCGGGCGCGGTTCCCGCGTGGACGGCCGAACCGGCGGCCTCGGCTCCCGGCAACCCGCCCACAGTCGACCGACCGCGCGAACCGGAGCCCACCCGCACCCAGGACAGCACCGACGAGCGCGCCCCGGGCACCCACGTCGCACCGATGCCACCGAGCGCTGCCGCTGCACCGGTCGCACCGAGCGTTCCGGCTGCACCGGTGGCACCGGCTGCCCCGGTGGCGCCGCTGGCACCGACCGTCCCGGCCACCCCGAGCGTCCCGGCGGCACCGGTCGCCGACGAGGCGCCGCAAGCAGGGAAGACGACGCCCGACGCGCAGCCCGCCGGCGAGGTGACGCCCGCCGAACGGTCGACCGGAGGGGCGGCGACTGCGGTACAGCCGGTCGGGGCGGCAGCGCCCGACGGACAGCCGGCCAGCGCAGCGACGCCCGCAGGACAGCCGGCCGAGGGACCGGCACAGCCGGCCAAGGGACCGGCACCCGCAGGACAGCCGGCAGAAGCGGTCCCCGACCAGCGGGTGGTCCCGAACGCGCCCAAGCCCCGCCGCGCCCGTAAGCCCCGCTCGACGCGCCAGCCCGCCGCCACGGTGGCGCCGGAGGGTGCGGGCCCGGGACCCGTCGCCACGAGCGCCCCCGAGACCGGGGCCACCGCGCCCGGCGCGGCGATGTCGTCGCCGTCCCCGGACGCCTCCGCCGCGCCTGACACCACGACTAGCACGACCGCACCCGGCACCACGACCAGCCCCCAGCCCGGCGCCCCGGCCGGCACCGGACCCGACACCAAGACCAGCCCCGCGCCCGGCAACACGGCCGGGTCTGAGTCCGGCGTCACGGCCGGGTCCGAGTCCGGCAGCACGACCGAGGCCAGGTCCGGCGCCACGACCGAGGCCAGGTCCGGCGCCACGACCGAGGCCAGGTCCGGCAGCACGACCGAAGCCGAGGCCAGGTCCGGCAGCACGGCCGACGCTGCAGCCGGCAGCACGACCGGTCCCGAGTCCGGCGCCACGGGCGACGCCGCGCCCGGCAGCACGGCCGTTGCGGGTTCCGGCGTACCGGGGTCGCACGACAGCGGCCCTCGCCCGATGCCGCTCTTCGCGGCGGACGGCGGGGCGGCTCCCGGCCGGGCCGTCGAGCCGGACGCCGGCCCCCCGTCCCCGCCCGCCCCGGCCTGGCCGGTCTCGCCCCGGCCCCAGGCCGACGGCACGGCCGAGGCGGCACAGCCGGCCACAGAACCCGCGCCCGACCCGGCGCCCCGGCCCCGCCACCGGGCCCCGATGCCCGACCTGGCCCGGGCCGCGAGCTGGGAGGCGCTCGCCACCGCACGACGGGGCGGTCCCGCCCCGGCGCCCGTCGACGTCGCGCCGGAGAACGGCATCCCCACCGCCCGGGCGGAGGCGCCGGCGCCCGGCTCCCCGTCAGCCGCCGAGGCCGAGCAGCCCACCGGGCGGGGCCGGGGCCGGCTGGGTCTGTTCCGCCGCAACCGGCCCCGGGCCGAGGACGCCCCGGCCGACCGGGGGTCCGAGCCGCTGCCGGCGCAGGACGAGGAGTACGTGGACTGGGTCACCGGCCTCAGCAAGCCGGTCCTGGACAACGAACCCGAGCAGGAGAGCGGCCGGCGGTCGTTGCGCTCCACCGGCCGCCACCACCGCGACTGACCCGACCGGGCGACGCCCGCCCCGCCCGGGGTACCGGAGCCGGGGCGGCGTCCGCCCTCCTCCCGAACGTCGGCGGGGACGGGCGTCGTCGCCGGACGCCCGGTCGCGCCGCTCAGGCGAGCGGCAGGTAGACCCGGCCACCGGAGGAGAGGAACTCCTCCGACTTGTCCTGCATGCCGCGCGCCGCGTACTCCTTCAGCTCCTGGGTGATCTTCATGGAGCAGAACTTCGGGCCGCACATCGAGCAGAAGTGGGCGGTCTTCGCCGGCTCCGCCGGCAGGGTGGCGTCGTGGTACGAGCGCGCGGTCTCCGGGTCCAGCGACAGGTTGAACTGGTCCTCCCAGCGGAACTCGAACCGTGCCCTGGAGAGCGCGTCGTCCCACGCCTGCGCGCCCGGGTGGCCCTTGGCCAGGTCGGCCGCGTGCGCCGCGATCTTGTACGCGATCACGCCGGCCTTCACGTCGTCGCGGTCCGGCAGCCCCAGGTGCTCCTTCGGGGTGACGTAGCAGAGCATCGCGGTGCCGAACATGCCGATCATCGCCGCGCCGATCGCCGACGTGATGTGGTCGTACGCGGGGGCGATGTCCGTGGTCAGCGGGCCGAGGGTGTAGAACGGCGCCTCGTGGCACCACTCCTGCTGGAGGTTCACGTTCTTCTTGATCTTGTGCATCGGCACGTGGCCGGGGCCCTCGATCATCACCTGCACGTCGTGCTCCCAGGCGACCTTCGTCAGCTCGCCCAGGGTGCGCAGCTCGGCGAACTGCGCCTCGTCGTTGGCGTCCGCGATCGAGCCGGGACGCAGCCCGTCGCCGAGCGAGAACGTCACGTCGTAGCGCGCGAGCAGCGCACACAGCTCGGCGAAGTTCGTGTAGAGGAAGTTCTCCTCGTGGTGCGCCAGGCACCAGGCCGCCATGATCGAGCCGCCCCGCGACACGATCCCGGTCACCCGGTCCACCGCCAGCGGCACGTACGGCAGCAGCACCCCGGCGTGCACCGTCATGTAGTCGACGCCCTGCTCGGCCTGCTCGATCACGGTCTCCCGGAACACCTCCCAGCTCAGCTTCACCGGGTCGCCGCCGACCTTCTCCAGCGCCTGGTAGATCGGCACGGTGCCGATCGGCACCGGCGAGTTCCGCACGATCGCCTCGCGGGTCTCGTGGATCCGCTTCCCCGTCGACAGGTCCATGACGGTGTCCGCGCCCCACCGGGTCGCCCAGGTCAGCTTCTCCACCTCCTCGGCGACCGACGAGGAGACCGCCGAGGTGCCGATGTTGGCGTTCACCTTCACCAGGAACGCCTTGCCGATGATGGCCGGCTCGCACTCGGGGTGGTTGACGTTGAGCGGCAGCACGGCCCGACCGGCGGCGATCTCGTCCCGGACGAACTCCGGCGCCATCCCCTCCCGGACCGCCACGAACTCCATCTCCGGCGTCACCAGGCCCGCCCGCGCGTACGCGAGCTGGGTGGGGCGGCGGCCGTCCGCGCCCGCGAGCGGGGTGCCCGCGCCCCGCACCGGTGCGACGTCGCCGCGCTCGGCGATCCACCCCGCACGCAGCGGCGGCAGCCCGACCTCCGGATCGGAGCCGGGGCCGGAGGTGTCGTAGAGCCGCAGCGGCGGGTTGTCGCCGGTCAGCTCCACCTCGGCGAACGGCACCCGCACGTCCGGCCGGGACCCCTCCACGTACACCTTGCGACGTGCCTGCACGACAGCCTCCCTGGTGATCAAGCGGACCAGCCGAAGTGGTCCAGCGGGCCGCGTCCCGCGCCCAGCTCCCAGTGCCGCGCGCCGGTCAGCGCGCGGAGGACGTACTCCTTGGCGGCGGCGACCGCCGTCGGCACCGGGTCGCCGAGCGCCAGCCGGACGGCGATCGCCGCCGAGAACGAGCACCCGGTGCCGTGGTTGTGCCGGGTGTCGACCCGCGGCGCGCGGAGCAGGGTCGTGACGCCGCCGCCGTGCAGCACGTCGACCGCCTCACCGCCGGCGTCCACGTCGCCGCCGGTCACCACCACGTGCGCCGACCCGCCGGCGGCCAGCGCCTCGGCGGCGGTCACCATCTCCTCGACCGTGGTCACCGGGCGTCCGGTGATGGCCGCGGCCTCCGCGCAGTTCGGCGTCGCCACCTGCGCGTACGGCAACAGCCGCTCCACGGCGGCGACCACGCCCAGCCGGTGCCCGCTGGTGGCGATGAGCACCGGGTCGACGACGAGGTGCGGCAGCCGGCCTTCCTTGGCGGCGTCCGCCACCGCGTCGGCGACCGCCGGGGTGCCGAGCACCCCCGTCTTGACGGCGCGGACGGTGAAGTCGGCGAGCACACTGTCGAGCTGCTCGGTGACGGTGCGCGGCGGCAGCGGCAGCACGGCGTCGACGCCCCTCGTGTTCTGCGCGGTGACCGCGGTGATCACGCTGGTGCCGTACGCGCCGAGGGCCGCGAAGACCTTCAGGTCGGCCTGGATGCCGGCGCCCGCGCCGGAGTCGGAGCCGGCGATGGTGAGCACGGTCGTCGGGGTCATCGTTCCTCTTCCGTGATGGCGTACGGGGGCACGGGCCGGGCCTGCGCGGTCGTTGCGCTTGAGGGCTGCGGCCGACCGTGCCCACTCCGGGCGGTCAGGCTTGATCCCTCCGTGGGCACGGTCGGCCGCAGCCCCGTCCCGGGGACCTCCGTGCGGTCCCGCCGGCTGCGCGTCGTCGCATCAGGATCTGAGCTGCCGTGCCCCGTCCGGCTCGCCGCGGCGGCGGCTGCCGTGAGGGTGGCGGCTGCTGTCTCGGGGTCGTCGGCGCGCATGATCGCGCCGAGCACCGCCACGCCGACGGCGCCCGCCTCGACGCAGGCGGTCACCTGGTCCGGGCTCTGCACACCGCCGAGGGCCAGAACCGGCACGGGGCTGGCCGTGATCAGCTCGCCGAGCCCCTCGGGGCGCAGGGGTGGGCCGTAGCCGGGCTTGGTGCTGGTCGGGTAGACGGGCGAGAGGGTGGCGTAGTCCTCCGTGGTCAGTCGCGCCAGCTCCGCCCGGTCGTGGCAGGAGCGGCCCACCAGGCCGAGCCTCGGCGGCGGGTACGGTCCCGCGGCGGGTAGGTGCACGGCGTCGCCGTCGAGCGGGTCGGGGCCAGCGACGATCAGGGTGCCGCCCGCCTCGGCGAGGATCGCGCGCAGCTCGGCGGCGAGGGCGGCGCGCTCGGCCCACGGGAGGTCCTTCTCCCGCAGCACCACCCACCGCACTCCCCCGGCCACCGCCCCCGCCACGACCTCGGCCAACGGCTGCCGAGCCTGCCGCCGGTCGGTCAGCAACAGGACGCCGGCCGGCCCGCCCGAGATCTTGGTAGGAAACGGCCCCTCCAGGGGCGCTTCCGTACCAAGATTCAAAGCCGAAGCTGGCGCGACGGCCGGAGCCAGCGCCAAAACGACAGCCGGGGGTGCCGAAACGGCACCCGGGGGCGAAGCGGAACCGGGGCCGGGGGCGGGACGGGTCACAGGTCCGGCCGTCCTTCGTCCGGGGTGGAGGCGAGCGCGTGGAAGCGCCGGGCGATCCGGCCCGCCCCGTACGCGTGCCGGCCCGCCTCGACCGCGTACCGCATCGCGGTGGCCATCGCCACCGGGTCGGCGGCACGGGTGACCGCGCTGGCGAGCAGCACGGCGTCGCAGCCCAGCTCCATGGCCAGCGCGGCGTCGGAGGCGGTGCCGATGCCGGCGTCCAGGATCACCGGCACGTCGACGCCCTGCCGGATCAGCCGGATGTGGTGCGGGTTCGACACGCCCAGGCCGGAGCCGATCGGCGCGCCCGCCGGCATCACCGCGGCGCAGCCCACGTCGGCCAGTCGGCGGGCCAGGATCGGGTCGTCCGACGTGTACGGCAAGACGACGAACCCGTCGTCGACGAGCTCCTCGGCGGCGCGCAGCAGCTCCACCCCGTCGGGCAGCAGCGTGCGCTCGTCGCCGATCACCTCCAGCTTCACCCAGTCGGTGCCGAACGCCTCCCGAGCCAGGTGGGCCACCTTGACCGCCTCGCCCGCCGTGTAGCAGCCGGCGGTGTTCGGCAGCAGCCGTACGCCGCACCGGTCCAGCAGGTCCAGCAGCCCGCCGGCGGTGCCGGGGGCGGTGTCGACGCGGCGCAGGGCCAGGGTGACCAGTTCGGTGCCGGAGGCACGGATGGCGTCCTCCAGCACGCGCAGGTTGGCCGCGCCGCCGGTGCCGAGGATCAGCCGGGACGTGAAGCTCACGCCGCCCAGGTCGAAGCTCACCGCGTCACCCGCCCTGGGCGGCGCTGAGCACCTCGACGCGGTCGCCGTCGCGTAACACGGTCGCCGGCCAGCCCGTACGCGGCACCACCTCCCCGTTGACCGTGACGGCGAGGCCGCGCTGCTGGTCGGTGACCGCGCGGACCAGGTCCGCCACGGTCGAGCCGCCGGGCAGGCTGCGCCCGGCACCGTTCACCGTCAGTTCCACGTGTGCTCCTCCTCGGATGCGGACAAGTCGTGACCGAACCGGGCCGGGCTGAAGGGGGCGAGGAGTGGGTCCGCCGCACCCGTGACGACCAGCTCGGCGATCAGGTCGGCGGTGACCGGGGTGAGCACGATGCCGTGCCGGTGGTGTCCGGTGGCGGCGAGCACGCCGGGCCGGCCGGGCAGCGGGCCGAGGATCGGGGCGTTGTCGGGAGTCCCGGGGCGCAGGCCGGCGAGCGTCTCCACCAGGTCGTACTCGGCCAGCTCGGGCAGCAGGTCGACGGCGGCGCGGAGCAGGCGCAGCACCGCCCCGGCGGACACGTCGGTGTCGGAGCGTTCCTCGACGGTCGCGCCCACCACCACCTCCCCGTCGGCGCGGGGCACGAGGTAGACGTGCTCGCCGTCGGCGTACCCCCGGATGACGTGCCGGAAGCCCGGCGCGCCGCCGCCGGGCGCGCGGAGCCGGACCACCTGACCCTTCACCGGCCGCACGGGCAGTCCCGTCAGGGCCGCCGCGCCGCAGCCGGCCGCGACCACGGTGACCGCGGCGTCCACCTCGGACAGGGAGCGCACGGCGGCGGGCACCAGCGTGGCGCCGGCCCGCTCGGCGGCCGTGCGCAGCGCGGGCACGAGCCGGCGCGGGTCGACCTGGTGGTCGGTCGCGGCGAGCGCGCCGCCGCGCACCCGGGGTGCCAGCGCCGGCTCGCGGTCCCGCAGCGCCGAAGGGCGCAGCGGCGTCACCGGCAGCCCGATCCCCTGCTGGTACGCCCACAGCCGGCGCGCCTCGGCCAGGTCGTCGGCGGTCAGCCCGACCATCAGCGTGCCCTCGGTCCGGTAGCCGACGTCCACGCCGGCGGCGGCGGTCAGCTCGGCGGCGAAGGCCGGCCAGCGGGCGGCGGAGGCGGTCAGCAGCCCGGTCAGCTCGTGCTCGCCGAAGTACGCCTCGGCGACCGGGGCGAGCATCCCGGCGGCGACGTGGGATGCGCCGGAGCCCGGGGCGGGATCGTGCACGACGACCCGCAGTCCGCGCTGCGCGCAGCGCCAGGCGATCGCCAGCCCGACCGGTCCCGCCCCCACCACGGCGACGTCCGGCCGGTTCAGCACCCCAGCGCTCCCAGCAGATCCGCCGTCGTCCGGGCGGGATCCGCCGCCCCGGAGAGCGCCCCCACCACCGCCACCCCGTACGCCCCGGCGGCCAGCAGCGCGGGCACCCGCGCGGCGGTCACGCCGCCGATCGCGACGACCGGCACGTCCACGGCGTCGGCGACGGCGCGTACCCCGGCCGGGCCGATCGGCGCCGGCAGCCTCGCCTTGGTGCCGGTGACATAACAGGGGCCCACGCCCAGGTAGCTGGCCCCGGCGGCGACCGCCTCGGCGGCCGTCCCCGGCTCGCGGGCGGTGGCGCCGAGCACGGCGGTCGCGCCGAGCACCCCGTGGGCCGCCCCGACCGGCAGGTCGTCCGCGCCGACGTGCCCACCGGCGGCACCCGCCGCCAGCGCCACGTGCAGCCGGTCGTTCACTAGGCAGGTGACGTCGTACGGGGCACAGAGCGCGACCACCCGGCGGGTCAGGTCGTACGCCTCCCGGTCGGTGGCGTCGTCCTCCACGCGGACCTGCACGACCAGTTCCGCGCGGGCCACCGCAAGGGCGGCCCGCAGCACGGTGAGCGGGTCCCGCCCGGGTCGGGTGTCGGTGATGAGATGCAGTCGCCCGAGGGACGGCACGGCAACACTCCTCCCTGCGCCGGCATTACCCGGATCAGGTTCGACGGTCGGGGGCTCACAGCCCCCCTCTCAGCCCGGTCCACCGGGCTCCCGTGGGTCACTTGCGGGTGTCACCGTACGACGGATCGGCGGATCCGCCAAGATCGGGACGCCGATTTCACATCGACCGCCCGAACCCGAGGGACGGGGCGGCGCGTGACCGTCCCGTCACGCGATGCTGTCCGGATGCCCTCCGCCGCCCGGGTGCCACCCCGCCTGGCCTTCCTGCCGTTCCGGGCCAGCGCCGCGATCGCCGACGGCCTCCTGACCCGCGCCATGCTGCGGGCTTCGGCCTGGCAACGCCTGCTGCCCGACGTGTACGTGCACCGGGACGCGCTGCGCGCTCCTGACCATCGGCTCTGGTGCGATGCGGTGGCCCTGCTTCTGCCCGCTGGCGCTGCGATCGCCGGAACGAGTGCCGCGTACCTGTGGGGCGTCGACCTGTTGGCCCGGGACCCGCCGGTCAGTGTTCTCCTGCCTCGCTCGGCGAGACTGCGTCCGCATCCCCGACTGTCGGTCACCCGTTCACACCTGCCGGAAGGCGACCTGACCTGCTTCGCCGGCCTACCGGTCACCACACCGTTGCGGACGGCGTTCGATCTCGGGCGACAGGCGCCGCGCGCCGAGGCTCTGGTGGCCGTCGACGCACTGCTGCACCGTCGGGTGGTGAGGCTGCCGGCCCTACGGGCCTACGCCGACGCTCGTCGTCGTTGGCCCGGACTGCCGCTGCTGCGGGAGGTGCTGGCGTTGGCCGAGCCCCTGAGCGAGTCTCCGATGGAGACCCGGTTGCGGCTGCTCCTGCTCGACAGCGGCCTGCCCCCACCCACGGCGCAGCACGACGTGCGCGACTCCCGAGGGCGGCTCGCCGGCCGGGTCGATCTGGCATGGCCGACGCTGCGTGTCGCGGTCGAGTACGACGGCGACCACCACCGGGAGCGCGTCCAGTTCCGGCAGGACGTCGCCCGCCTGAACGCGCTGCGCGCGGCCGGCTGGATCGTCCTGCGCTTCACCGCCGGCGACGTGCTCCGGCACCGGAACCGGACGGTACGCCTCGTCACCGCCGCCCTGCGCGAACGCCACACCGCCGTCTGACCCGCCCTCGGTGACAGCCCTGACGTTCCACTCCCAGCAGCGGGCACGTTCGCTCCGGCACCAGCGCCACTACAACGACGAGCGATGCCGACGGGTGGAACACCAAGCACGTCTCCCGGGGTCGGAAGGGTCCGTGGTGTTCCACCCGTGACTGCCCGGGCGGGGTCGACGTGGATCAGAAGGTCGCGCGCAGGGCTTCGAGGTCCTCGTCGGTGGGCTGCCAGGTGCCCGCCGCCGCGTTGGCGCGTACCTGCTCGGGCGTGGTGGCGCCGGCGATCACCGAGGTCACCGCCGGCTGGGCGGCCAGCCCGCCGATCGCCACCTGGAGCATCGACAGCCCCCGCTCGGCGGCGTACGCCTCGATCGCCTCGATGGTGTCCCAGTCGGCGGCGGCGAGGCGCTGGGCGTACCGGCCGCCACCGGCGAGGCGGCTGCCGGCCGGCGGGGCCTCGTTGCGCTTGTACTTGCCGGTGAGCAGCCCGTTGGCGAGCGGGAAGAACGGCAGCAGCCCGAGGCCGAAGCGCTCGCAGGCCGGCACCACCTCGGCCTCGACGCCGCGCTCCAGCAGGCTGTAGTGGTTCTGTGCGCTGATGAACCGGGACCGGCCGTTCGACGAGGCCACCCAGTCGGCGTCGGCGATCTGCCAGCCGGCGAAGTTGGAGTTGCCCAGGTAGCGGACCTTGCCGGCGCGGACGAGGTCGTCGAGCGCGGCGAGCGTCTCGTCGATCGGGGTGCCCGGGTCGGGTTCGTGCATCTGGTACAGGTCGATGTGGTCGGTGCCGAGCCGGCGCAGCGACGCCTCCACCGCCCGGGCGATGTAGCGGCGGGCGCCCCGGGCGCCGAAGTCGGGGCCGTTCATGCCGTTCATGTCCATGCCGAACTTGGTGGCCACCACCACGTCGTCGCGCCGGCCCTTGAGCGCCTGGCCCAGCAGTTCCTCGGAGCCGCCCTGCGGCTCTCCGTAGATGTCGGCGGTGTCGAAGAAGTTGATCCCGGCGTCGAGCGCGGCGTCGACCACCGCCCGGGTGCCGTCGAGGTCGAGCTTGCGGCCGAAGTTGTTGCAGCCGATGCCGACCACGGACACCACGAGCCCGGAGTCGCCCAACCGGCGGTAGGTCATCTCAGTCACGAGATCCACCCTATGCCCGCCGGCCCGGCGCACGTCGCAGACCACGAAGCCCCACCACGACGCACGGGCTGCGAAGTCCACCACGCAGCCGGCGAGGCCGCGCACGGGCCGCGAAGCCGCCCCACATCCCGTGGACCGTGGACCAGTCAGTCGAGCACGTCGGCGACGAGGCGGCGCGCGGCGGCGAGCGTGCCGGCCAGTTCGTCCGGCGTGTGCCCGACCCCGCCCAGCAGCGCCTGCGCCCGCCCGGCGAAGTCGGGTGGCGCGCCCGGCAGCCGCCCGGCGGAGGCGATCATGCCCTTCTCGTTGACCAGCCACCGCCCGGCCCGGGCGTGCAGCACCTGGGCGAGTACGCCGACCACCCGGAACAGGCAGCCGGCCACGTACCCGCTGTCGCCGGCCACGGCGGCCTTGGCCGCGCCGCCGATCAGGAACCGGGCCTCCCAGCCGCCGGCGGTCAGGGCGTCGGCCAGGGCGGGCGGGTACGCGAGCGTCTCCTCCCGCAGCGCGGTCAGCTCACCGGTCGGGTCGCCGAGCACCCGGCAGTACGCCACCTCGCCGGCGTACGCGCACGAGTAGAAGCCGAGCGGGTGCCCGGCCTGCACACCGACCTCGTAGCGGCCGGCCCGGCAGTCGGCCCAGATCCGGTGCACCCGGTCGAGGTCGCCGTAGATCCAGTCGACGGCCGCCCCGCCGATCCGCAGCCATCCGCCACCGTCGACCCAGGGCCCCCAACCGCCGGGCGAGGTCAACTCGACCGCCTCGTCGGCCACCGACGCGGCGACGGCGCGCAGCCCCGGCACGTCCAGCTCGCCCCGGTAGTAGAGGCCGAGGTCCCAGTCGGAGTCGGGCCGGTGCTCGCCCCGGGCCCGGCTGCCGCCGAGCGCGACGGCGACGACGCCGTCGACCGCGCAGAGGCGGTCGGCCAGGTCGGTGGGAATCACGCCACGTCCCAGACCGGCTCCGGTGTCTCCACCACCTCGTTGTCGCCCCGGAAGAGCACGAACCGGTCGAAGGTGCGGGTGAACCAGCGGTCGTGGGTCACCGCCACCACCGTTCCCTCGAACGCGGTCAGCCCAGCCTCCAGCGCCTCCGCCGAGGCCAGGTCGAGGTTGTCGGTGGGCTCGTCGAGCAGCAGCAGCGTCGCGCCGGACAGCTCCAGCAGCAGCACCAGGAAGCGCGCCTGCTGGCCGCCGGAGAGCGTGCCGAAGCGCTGGTCGCCCTGCCCCGCCAGCTCGTACCGGCTCAGCGCCGCCATCGCGGCGTGCCGGTCCATGCCGGTCCGGTGCTCGTCGCCCCGCCAGAGGATCTCGACGAGGGTCTTCGTCATCAGTTCCGGCCGGTCATGGGTCTGCGAGAAGTGCCCGGGGCGCACGCGCGCGCCGAGCCGGGCCACCCCGTCGTGCACCACCGGCGCGAGCGCGGCGGCGCCGTCGACCGGCCCGTTGGCCGGGTCGGGGTCGGTGCCGCCCCGGGCGAGCAGCCGCAGGAAGTGCGACTTGCCCGTGCCGTTGGCGCCGAGCACCGCGACCCGGTCGCCGTACCAGATCTCCAGGTCGAACGGGAAGGTCAGGCCGTCGAGCTCCAGCTGCTCGCAGATCACCGCGCGCTTGCCGGTCCGCCCGCCGGTGAGCTGCATCCGGATGTCCTGGTCCTTCGGCGGTACGGGCGGCGGCCCGGCCTCCTCGAACTTGCGCAACCGGGTCTGCGCGGCCTGGTAGCGCGACGCCAGCCCGTCGTTGTACGCGGCCTTCTGCTTGTACATCAGCATCAGCTCGCGCAGCTTCTGGTGCTCCTCGTCCCACCGCCTGCGCAGCTCGTCGAGGCGGGCGTGCCGGGCCAGCCGGGCGGAGTGCCAGCTCGCGAAGCCGCCCGGGTGTACCCAGGCGCTGCCGCCCTCCACGGCGACCACCCGGTCGGCGGTCTGGGCGAGCAGCTCCCGGTCGTGCGAGACGTAGAGCACCGACTTGGTCGACTCCCGCAGCCGCCCTTCCAGCCACCGTTTGCCGGGCACGTCGAGGAAGTTGTCCGGCTCGTCGAGGAGCAGCACCTCGTCGGGGCCGCGCAGCAGCAGTTCGAGGGCGAAGCGCTTCTGCTGACCGCCGGACAGGGTCCGGACGGGTCGTTCCCGGGCGCTCTCCCAGGACAGGCCGAGCACGATGGTGGCGACCGTGTCGAAGAGCACCTCGGCGTCGTACCCGCCGACCTCTCCCCAGGCCGCGAGCGCGTCCGCGTACGCCAGCTGGGCCTTGCCGGCGGCGGTGCTGTACTTGCCACGGACCTCGGCCGCGCGCATGGCCTCCTCGGTCTCGACCAGCCGGCGGCCGGCGTCGCGCAACGCCGGTGGGGCCAGCGACAGCGCCAGGTCGGCCAGCGTCGACTCGTCGCCGATCATCCCGATGAACTGGCGCATCACGCCCAGCCCGCCGGCGCGCGAGATCGCGCCGGTCTTCATCGGCAGGTCGCCGGCGACCATCCGCAGCAGCGTCGTCTTGCCCGCGCCGTTCGGCCCGACCAGGGCCACCTTGGCGCCCTCCCCGACCCGGAACGACACGTCGGAGTAGAGTTCCCGGCCGTCGGGAAGGATGTGCCCGACCGCTGCCACGTCCACGTATCCCACGTCGGCATCCTGCCCGAGCACGGGCCGGACGGCCCAACCAATTACCGGGTGACCCGCAGCACCCGGTAGCCCTTCTGGCTGGCGTGGCGCCCCGCCTGCCAGCCCTGCTCGACGAGCCAGCGCTGCAACGAGTCCCCGCCGAGATAGCGGGCCACCACCAGCCAGGCCACGCCGTCCGGGGCGAGTCGGGGCAGCCAGCGCAGCAGGATCGCGTGCAGTTCGTCCTTGCCGACGTGGATCGGGGGGTTGGACCAGATCTCGGCGAAGCTCAGGTCGGCGGGTACGTCGTCCGGCGCGGCGACGTGTACCCGGTCGGCCGCGCCGACCCGCGCGGCGTTGGCCGCGGTGAGTTCCCGGGCCCGTTCGTTGACGTCGACGGCCCACACGGTCGCCGTGGGGGCGGAACTGGCGAGTACGCAGGTGATCGGGCCGAATCCGCAGCCGAGATCGAGCAGGGCGCCAGCGGCCCCGGCGGACGGCAGCTCGGCCTTGCGCAGCAGCACCGCCGTGCCAGGGTCGAGGCGGGCGGCGGAGAAGACGCCGGCGGAGGAGGCCAGGGTGTAGTCGCGGCCAGCGACGGAGAACTCGACCTCGCGCGGGGTGGCGGCGGTCGTGGGCTCAGCGGTGAAGTAGTGGTCGCCGGTCACGCCGGCAATTCTCGCACCGCCGCCGGCCACGCCGGCGCGGACCCGGCCCGGCCCGGCCCGGCGGTGCAGGCGCGCCACGCCGGCGCGGGACTGGGCAGGCCGGCGCGGCCCCGCTCGACGCGGGCCCGGCGACGCCGGTGTCCAGCACGAGCCGAAACGACTCCGCCCACAATTTCCCATTATTCGCACCTAAAGGGACAATGCCTCCTACTCTGGGCGACATGGTGTATCGGTACGAGTCCGATGAGGACGCATTCATGGAGTACCCGGAGCCCGGGTCCGACGGGCCGGTGCTCGGTGCTGGTCCGCCTCCCTCCGCCGGCCCCTCCCCGTCCCGCTTCCCGACGCCGTCGCTGCCCCGCGCCAACCGGATCGCGCTGCCCTCCGCCGCGCCGGAGCCGGGCCGCGCCGCGACGCAGGTGTCGCCACCGCCGCCCGCCCACGTGCGGACGCCCGCCGAGGTGCAGTCGCCGGCCCGGCCGCCCGCGCCGGTCGAGCCCCCTCCGCCGGTCGAGTCGCCCGCGCCGGTCGAGTCGCCGCCGTCAGCAGGGCGGTCGCAGCGGGGTGGCGGCGGCAGGTTGTGGCAGGTCGTGGTCGGCGGCGCGGCCGTCCTCGCGCTGCTCGCGCTCTGCGGGCTCGGCGCCGCCGCCCTGCTGGCCGAGCGCGACGGGACGCCGCAGAACACGCCCACATCCCGACCGGAGGCGGCCGAGTCCGCCGACGTCGGGGCGCAGCCGCTCGACTCGCGGGACACCGACCAGGCGCCGCTGACCGCCAAGGAACTCTTCCCCGGCAAGCAGCTCGTCGTCGCGGACGGGGAGCCCGCCTACAAGGTGTTGAAGAGCCAGTCCAGCGCCGCCTGCGCGGTGGCGGCCACCGGGGAGGTCGCCGACCTGCTGGTCCGCCTCGGCTGCACCCAGGTGGTCCGGGCCACGCTGCGGACGCCCGACGGCGGCCACCTCGTCACCACCGGCTTGTTCAACCTGACCGACCGGGCCAACGCCGAACGCGCCCGGGACCGGATCCGGCTGCTGCTCGACGAGCGGGAGGGCCGGTTCCGGGGCATGGCGGCCGACGAGGACAGCGCGGCGATCGCCACCGCGCCGGCCCGCGTCGGCTGGCAGGTGCGCGGCCACTACCTCGCGTACGCGGTGGTCACCCGCAGCGACGGCGAGACGATCAGGTCCGGCGACACGAAGGCCCGG
Source organism: Micromonospora sp. DT62 (assembly GCF_049847285.1). NCBI lineage: Bacteria > Bacillati > Actinomycetota > Actinomycetes > Micromonosporales > Micromonosporaceae > Micromonospora > Micromonospora sp. DT62. Next base: position 83,753 of record NZ_JBNCOB010000016.1, on the reverse strand, counting down.
GAGATCCTCTTCGACATGATCGAGCTGCACCTCAACCGGGGCGTGCTGGAGCGCCGGGCGGACGGCGGCACGGCCGGCCAGCCGACCGACGAGGGCGCGAGCGACACCGGCAGGCAGGACGGGGGCGACTGACCGGGCCGCGACGGCGAGCGCGCGCAACGGGTACGTGGGCCACGGCCGCGTACCCGTTCCGCGTCCCGCCACCGGCCGCCTACGTCCGGAGCTCGACCCGGTGTGCCCGTAACAGGTCGAGCATCCGGTCGTGCGGGACCGCGTACCTGACCCGCCCCTTGACTCCGACGGTGGTGCGCGCCATGAACAGCGAGTTCAGCAGTGCCTCCTCCGCGGCCTCCAGCACCGCCGCGAAGACCGGCTCCAGGTCTGATTCGGGCGCCGTCGGCGTCTGCGTGTCGGCGGTGGAGAACGCCAAGGCGTAGTCGCCGCTGCCGCCGGCGAAGTCCGAACCGACCCGCGCCATGGCGAAGATGGCCCGGCGGGCCACCCGACCCAGCTGCCGCGCGTCGAGGCGGCCGTCCGTGGCGACCACGATGACGCAGGAGTTCCCCGGTTGCTCCGGCCGGACCGGCAGCGACAGGCTCGGCACTCCCACCTGCTCGGGCCGGATCGGCACCCCGCACACCTGTAGCAGGCCGGAGAAGTTGGACTGCACCAGCACACCGACGGTGACCGCGCCACGGGAGGTCGTGGCGAGCCGCGAGGACGTGCCGATGCCGGCCTTGAAGCCGAGGGCCGCCGTGCCCGTACCGGCGCCGACGGCACCCTCCGCGGGCAGTCCGCCGCGGGCCTCCGCCAGCGCCGCGAGGACGTGCTGCTCCCGCACCGGCCGCGCCCGGATGTCGGAGAGGAACCCGTCGTTGGTCTCCGCCACCACCGGGTTCAGCGACTCGACCGTCTCCCGGCCCGGCTGCCCGAGCATGTACGTGACCAGCGCGTCCGCGGCCCGGAACGTCGACAGCGTCGCGGTCAGCACCACCGGCGTCTCGATCTCGCCCAGCTCGGCCACCTGGGTCGAGCCGACCATCTTGCCGTGCCCGTTGCCCACGAACAGCCCCGCCGGCAGCGACCGGCGGTCGGTCAGCTGGTCCGGGACGATCGCCGTCACCCCGCTGCGGATGCTCTCCCCGTCGACAAGCGTGGTGTGGCCCACCCGCACGCCGGCCACGTCGGTGACGGCGTTCAGCGGTCCCGTCGGCAGCGTCCCGACGACGATGCCGAGGTCCCGTCCACGGCGAGGTTCCTGCACGGCTTGCGCTCCTTGACGCTCGACGATGCTCCGCCTGGACCGGGTGCCGGGAGGCGGGCCCCGGCCGGTCAGCCCTCCACGGGTACACGCAGCCGGCGGGTCGCCTCGGCCCGGTGGGCGTACTCGGCCGGGTCCTCGGGGTAGCCGACGGCGACCAGGGTCAGCCCGTGCGCCGGTGCCACGGTCACCTCGCTGGAGCGTTCCCGGCGGGCCAGCAGGCTGCCCGGCCACTCGGCCGGCCGGCGCCCGTCGCCGGCGACCAGCATGGCGCCGACGAGGCTGCGCACCATCGCCTGGCAGAACGCGTCGGCCTGCACGGTGGCCACGAGGATCCCGTCCGGGTCCCGCCGCCAGTCCAGCCGGGTCACCTCGCGCAGCGTGGTGGCGTTCTCCTTGCGCCGGCAGTACGCGGCGAAGTCGTGCTCCCCCACCAGTCCCGCCGCGGCGGCGTTCAGCGCGGCCAGGTCCAGCGGCTTCGGCCAGGCCAGGATCTCGTGCCGGCGCAGCGGCTCGGCGCCCCACGGCGCGTCGGTCACGCGGTACTCGTAGCGGCGGAAGGTGGCCGAGAACCGGGCGTCGAAGTCGGCGGGGACCTCGGCCATCGCGCGTACCCGGACGTCGGTGGGGAGCAGCCGGGCCAGTCGGCGCAGCAGCCGTCCGTCGTGCTCCCGCCACACGGCGGCCGGCAGGTCGAGGTGGCAGACCTGCCCCGTGGCGTGCACCCCGGCGTCGGTGCGGCCCGCCACGGTCAGGCCGGTCGCCGTACCCGCGCCGAGGACCAGGTCGAGGGTCTCCACGAGCACCCCGGCGACCGTGCGCCGGGTGGGCTGGGCGGCCCAACCGGAGAAGCCCGACCCGTCGTACGCGACGTCCAGCCGCAGCCGGATGCGCTCGTCCACTCGTACCTCCGCCTCACGGGGTCGGGCCCGGCACCCCGCGAGGGGGTGCCGGGCCCGACGGTGGCCTGGATCAGGCCTTGTCGTTCTCGCCGGCCTCGTCGCTGTCCTCGCGGGCGGCGGCGGTGTCGCCGGACGCCGACACGGGCGCCTCGGCGTCCTGGTCGCCCGAGTCCGACTTCGGGGCCTCCTCGGCCGGGGCGAGCGCCTCGACCTTGTCCTGCTGCGCGGCCTTGCGGGCGGCGGTCTTCTTGTTCGCCTTCGGCTCGGCGACCTGAAGCTCCTCGACCAGCTCGATGATCGCCATCGGCGCGTTGTCACCCTTGCGCGGACCGGTCTTCACGATCCGGGTGTAGCCACCGTTGCGGGTGGCGAACCGGGGGGCGATCTGGTCGAACAGGGCGTAGACCACGTCCTTGTCCTTGACGACGCCCAGCACCCGCCGGCGGGACGCCAGGTCGCCGCGCTTGGCCTTGGTGATGAGCTGCTCGGCCAGCGGACGCAGCCGCCGGGCCTTCGTCTCGGTGGTCTTGATCTTGCCGTGCTGGAACAGCGCAGTGGCCAGGTTGGCCAGCATCAGCCGCTCGTGCGCGGGGCTGCCGCCGAGGCGGGGGCCCTTGGTGGGCGTGGGCATGCTTGGTGCTCCTCAGGTGTGGCGGCAGCGCGGACTAGAGCTGCTCGGTCTCGCGATAGTCGTCGGTGTCGTAGTCGGCCTCGCCGAAGGCGTCCACGACGTGCGCCGGGTCGAAGTTCGGGGCCGAGTCCTTCAGCCCCAGACCCATCCCGGCGAGCTTCATCTTGACCTCGTCGATCGACTTCTGACCGAAGTTGCGGATGTCGAGGAGGTCGGCCTCGGTACGCCCGATGAGCTCACCAACGGAGTTGATGCCCTCGCGCTTGAGGCAGTTGTAGGAGCGGACGGTCAGGTCCAGCTCCTCGATCGGCAGCGCCAGGTCGGCCGCGAGCTGGGCGTCCTGCGGGGACGGCCCGATGTCGATGCCCTCGGCGGTCTCGTCCAGCTCCCGGGCCAGACCGAACAGCTCCACCAGCGTCGAGCCGGCGGAGGCCAGCGCGGTACGCGGGCCCATCGACGGCTTGGTCTCGACGTCGATGATCAGCCGGTCGAAGTCGGTCCGCTGCTCGACACGGGTCGCCTCGACGCGGTACGTCACCTTCAGCACCGGCGAGTAGATCGAGTCGACCGGGATCCGGCCGATCTCGGCGCCGGCCTGCTTGTTCTGCGCCGCCGTGACGTAGCCGCGACCCCGCTCGACGGTCAGCTCCATGTCGAGCCGGCCCTTGCCGTTGAGGGTGGCGAGCTTCAGGTCCGGGTTGTGCACCGAGACGCCGGCCGGCGGCTGGATGTCGCCCGCCGTCACGTCGCCCGGGCCCTGCTTGCGCAGGTACATGCTGACCGGCTCGTCGTGCTCGGAGCTGACGCAGAGCTCCTTGATGTTCATGACGAGCTCGACCACGTCCTCCTTGACACCGGGGATCGTGGTGAACTCGTGCAGCACGCCGTCGATCTTGATCGAGGTGACCGCCGCACCCGGGATCGACGACAGCAGCGTGCGCCGCAGCGAGTTGCCCAGGGTGTACCCGAAGCCCGGCTCCAGCGGCTCGATCGTGAACCGGGACCGGGTCTCGTTGATCGACTCCTCGGAGAGAGTCGGTCGCTGGCTGATGAGCATGTCTTCTCTTCTCTTCCGGGGCGCCCGCCATATGACGCCCACGACAAACTGTTCCGGTGGCCCGCCCCGGAAGGGCGGGCCACCGCAACGAGCTCCGACTACTTGGAGTAGAGCTCGACGATCAGCTGCTCCTGGACCTGCGTGTCGATGACCTGCCGGGCCGGGAGCGAGTGCACGAGCACCTTCATCTGGCTGGGGATAGCCTCCAGCCACGCCGGAACCGACTTCGAGCCGGCCTGAGCCTGCGCGACGATGAACGGGGTGAGCTCCTTGCTCTTGCCCCGGACCTCGATGATGTCGTGCTCCTTGACGCGGTACGACGGGATGTCGACCTTCTTGCCGTTCACGGTGAAGTGGCCGTGCTTGACCAGCTGGCGGGCCATGTCCCGGGACTGGGCGTAGCCCGCCCGGTAGACCACGTTGTCCAGCCGCGACTCGAGGATCTGCAGGAGAACCTCACCGGTCTTGGCCTTCTTGCCCACGGCCTCTTCGTAGTAGCCGCGGAACTGCTTCTCCAGCACGCCGTACACGCGGCGGGCCTTCTGCTTCTCACGGAGCTGGAGCAGGTACTCCGTCTCCTTCGTGCGGCCGCGGCCGTGCTGCCCGGGCGGGAACGGCCGGGACTCGAACGGGCACTTCGGGCCATCGCACTTGCTGCCCTTGAGGAACAGCTTCATCTTCTCCCGCCGGCAACGGCGGCAGTCAGCACCGGTGTAACGAGCCATCTCTCTCTAACCTCTCAGACCCGGCGACGCTTCGGCGGACGGCACCCGTTGTGCGGCTGGGGCGTGACGTCGGCGATCTGCCCGACCTCGAGCCCGGCTGCCTGCAGCGAACGGATGGCGGTCTCCCGGCCGGAGCCGGGTCCCTTGACGAACACGTCGACCTTGCGCATGCCGTGCTCCATGGCCCGACGCGCGGCGGCCTCGGCGGCCAGCTGCGCGGCGAACGGGGTCGACTTGCGGGAGCCCTTGAAGCCCACCTGGCCCGAGGAGGCCCAGGAGATGACCGCACCAGTCGGGTCGGTGATCGACACGATGGTGTTGTTGAAGGTGCTCTTGATGTGCGCCTGCCCGTGGGCGACGTTCTTGCGTTCCTTGCGCCGGACCTTCTTGACGGCGGCTCCGGCACGAGCCTTCGGTGGCATAAGTCTGTGCGCTCCTATTACTTCTTGCCGGGCTTCTTCTTGCCGGCGACGGTCCGCTTCGGGCCCTTGCGGGTCCGCGCGTTGGTCTTGGTCCGCTGGCCACGCACGGGCAGGCCCCGGCGGTGCCGGATACCCGCGTAGCAGCCGATCTCGACCTTGCGGCGGATGTCAGCGGCGACCTCGCGGCGCAGGTCGCCTTCAACCTTGTAGTTGCCCTCGATGTGGTTACGGAGCTGGACCAGCTCCTCGTCCGTGAGGTCCCGGACGCGCTTGTCCGGCGAGATGCCGGTGGCAGAGAGCGTCTCCAGGGCCCGGGTGCGACCCACGCCGAAGATGTAGGTGAGCGCGATCTCCATCCGCTTCTCGCGGGGGAGGTCGACGCCGACTAGACGTGCCATGTGCGGGCGTACTCCTCGTGATGTTCTGGCGGAGGTGTGGACCCGTCCCACCCCGCTACCGACCGTTCCGTCACCGGCGTCGTGCGCCGGCGACCAGGTCGGTCGCTGCCCGAGCGGGCCCCGGCCTCCGACCGGGGGTCAACCACGATGAGGTACGCGATGCGCACCGCCCGCGGCTGGGACGAGCATGTGATTCGTTGTCTGGATCCGCGGCCCGGACCGATTTCGACCGACCGTTGTCACACGGCCGGCCGGAACTGGTTCAGCCCTGGCGCTGCTTGTGGCGCGGGTCGGTGCAGATGACCATGACCCGGCCGTGCCGGCGAATGACCCGGCACTTGTTGCAGATCCTCTTGACGCTCGGCTTGACCTTCACGGTTGCCTTACTTCCCATCTGGCCCGACGACGCGCCGAGGCGCGACAACCGGACGTCGAAGACGGACACGGGGACGTCCCGGCCGCCGTCAGGCTTACTTGTAGCGGTAGACGATGCGCCCGCGGGTCAGGTCGTACGGCGAGAGTTCGACGACGACCCGGTCTTCCGGCAGGATGCGGATGTAGTGCTGCCGCATCTTGCCGCTGATGTGAGCCAGCACCTTGTGGCCGTTCGCGAGCTCCACCCGGAACATGGCGTTCGGCAGGGGCTCGATGACCCGACCCTCGATCTCGATGGCTCCGTCTTTTTTCGGCATGTCCTCCGCTGTCCTGACGTCGGTTACTCCGGACGGCCCACAACGTCTTACACGGGCCACCGATCAAGATCAGATTGCCCGCGCCAGCCGCGGCTCCGGCTCCCACCGAAGCGCAGGGTGGGCATGCCGGAGTGGACGCTGTGCGCCGATCAGAAAGTGTACGCCCGCCTGCGGGCCGTCGCCAAACCGGCCGGGAATCGGTGCGTCGAACCGGACGGAACGGGCCATTCACACCTCGGCGTCGGCCCCGCCGGGCAGGCCTTCCCGCTGGGCCGCCGGCAGCTCCCGCACCGGCCCGTGGCGATCCTCCTCGCCGGCAGCCAGCTCCCGCTTGCGCGCCCGCTTCGCCCGGCGGCGCTCGCGCCGCCGGTCCCGCTGCTCAGCCTCCCGCCGCGGCTCCCCGCCGACGAGGCCGGCGACCGTGCGCACCACGAGCACCCCTCCCCACGGCCCGGCCACCCAGACGGGCCAGAAGTAGAGCAGATCCGTGGAGAGCGCGGACGTCACCGCCCAGACGGTCACCGTGATCGCGACCACCCGCAGGTACGGCAGCCAGACCTCGGCCAGCCACCGGGCCGTCACGGACGAGGTCGCCGACGACCGGACACCCTCCGCCGGCGACGGGACGGTCTCCGGCCGCGGGGCGAGCTCCGACGCCGCCAGGGCCGCCGGCGCCGGCAGGTCGATCGCCAGCGCGTCCAGCTCGCCGTAGGTGCGCGCGGCGTACGCCCGCTGCAACCGCTCGTCGTACTCGTGCAGGTCCAGCCGGCCCTCGTCGACGGCCAGCCGCAGCCGCTCCGCCAGCGCCTGGCGGTCGGCGTCGGCGGCCCGCATCCCGTCGCGTCCCTCCATGCCCGCAAGCATGCCACCGCTCCACCAGCCGCTGCCTCTCCCGCTGCTGCCCCTCCCGCCGCTGCGCGTCCGAGACGCGGGCGGGTGCCCCGGCCAGCGGGCGGGGCGGCGGAGCCGGACACGTGCCGGTCCGGCATCGCGCAGCCGGGCCCCGCGACTCCGGCCCTCGGTGCGCGGGGCCGTCCGGGCCCTGTGGGCGGTCGCCATCCGGGCCCTCGGTTCGAGTCGCCGTCGAGGCCCTCGGTGCGGTCGCCCTCGGGCTCTCGGTGCGCGTCGCCGTCCGTGCCCTCGGTTCGAGTCGCCGTCGAGGCTCTCGGTTCGAGTCGCCGTCGAGGCTCTCGGTTCGAGTCGCCGTCTGGGCCCTGGGGCGGTCGCCGTCCAGGCCCTTGGGGCGTGTCGCCCTCCGGCCCCTCGGCGCGGCTGGTGCGCGCCTCAGCGGGCGGGAGGACGGGACGCGGCGGAGCGCGGCTGGGGGGCTCAGCGGGCCGGCGAGTCCGCGGGCTGCCGGGAGGTGACGAGCTCGCCCAGGCGGGCGCGCCCGCCGTCCGGCGCGGTCAGCACCCAGACGCCGTCCGGGAGCAGCGCCATCGTGTGCTCGACGTGCACCGCCATCGACCGGTCCCGGGTGATCACCGTCCAGCCGTCGGAGAGCTCGACCGTCCGGGGCGAGCCCATCGTGATCATCGGCTCGATGGCCAGCGCCATGCCCGGCACCAGGCGCGGGCCCTTGCCCGGCCGCCCGTGGTTGAGCACGTGCGGATCCTGGTGCATCTCGGTGCCGATGCCGTGCCCGCCGTAGCCGTCGACGATGCCGTACCGCCCGCCCTTGCGGACCGCGTCCTCGACGGCGTGCGAGATGTCGGTCAGCCGGCCCTTGCCGCTGGCCGCGCCGCGAGCGCCTGCGGCGATGCCCGCCCACATGGCGTCCTCGGCCACGGCCGCCATCTTCAGCAGCGCCGGTTCGACCTCGCCCACCCCGACGGTGATGGCGGCGTCGCCGTGCCAGCCGTCGAGCACCGCACCGCAGTCGATGGAGATCATGTCCCCGTCGCGGAGCACCTGCCGCGCCGACGGGATGGCGTGCACGACCTGCTCGTTGACGGACGAGCAGATCGACGCGGGAAAGCCGTGGTAGCCCTTGAAGGAGGGGACGGCACCGGCTTCGCGGATGGTCGACTCGGCGATGGCGTCCAGGTCGGCGGTGCTGACCCCTGGGGCGACCGCCTCCCGCATCCGACGCAGCGCCTCGGCAACCACCAGCCCGGCGGCCCGCATCTTCTCGATCTGGTCAGGGGTCTTCAGCTGGATGTCCAGCTGGGGACGACGCATGGAGCCGTTACCTTTCGTTGCAGATGCCGAAGAGCGGGGCACGTCAGGCGTACCCCGCTCTTCGCACTCTATCCGCCGGAACCCGGCGGGACGTCAGCCGCCGTACGAGCGCAGGGCGTCGATGGCGCGGACGGTGACGTCCTCCACCGGACCGGTGGCGTCGATGCCCACCAGCTTGCCCTGGGCGCCGTAGTAGTCGACCAGCGGCGCGGTCTTGTCCGCGTACTCGCGCAGGCGGGTGGCGATGGTCTCCGGCTTGTCGTCGTCGCGCTGGAACAGCTCGGCGCCGCACCGGTCGCAGATGTCGTCACGCGAGGTGGCGTCGAACTCGACGTGCCAGATCTTGCCGCACCCCCGGCAGGTACGCCGACCGGAGAGCCGCCGGATCACCTCGTCGTCGTCGACGACCAGCTCCAGCACCAGGTCCAGCGCGGTGCCCAGGTCGGCGAGGAGCTTGTCCAGCGCGGCGGCCTGCGGCGTCGTGCGCGGGAACCCGTCGAGCAGGAAGCCCTCGGAGGCGTCCGGCTCGGCGAGCCGGTCCCGCACCATGTTGATGGTGACCTCGTCGGGCACCAGCTCGCCGGCGTCCATGTAGCGCTTCGCCTCGACGCCGAGCGGGGTGCCCTGCGAGACGTTCGACCGGAAGATGTCGCCGGTCGAGATCTTCGGGACCGAGAGGTGCGCGGCGATGAACTCGGCCTGCGTGCCCTTGCCCGCACCCGGCGGGCCAACCAGAACGAGTCTCATCTACCGCAGGAACCCTTCGTAGTTCCGCTGCATGAGTTGGCTCTCGATCTGCTTCGTGGTCTCCAGACCGACGCCGACCATGATCAGCACAGCGGTGCCGCCGAACGGGAAGTTCAGGTACTGCTGCTTGTCCAGCCAGATGAAGAAGAAGTTCGGCAGGATCGAGATGATGCCCAGGTACAGGGCGCCCGGCAGCGTGATCCGACTGAGGATGAAGTCGAGGTAGTCGGCGGTCGGCTTGCCCGGGCGGATGCCCGGCACGAAACCGCCGTACTTCTTCATGTTGTCCGCGACCTCGGTCGGGTTGAACGTGATCGAGACGTAGAAGTACGTGAAGAAGATGATCAGCAGGAAGTAGACCGCGATGTAGATCGGGCTGGTCGGGTCCACCAGGTTGTTCTGGATCCACGCCTGCGTCTTGCCCGGGTTGTTCTGGTCGAAGAACTGCAGCGCCAGCTGGGGCAGGTAGAGCAGCGAGGAGCCGAAGATGACCGGGATGACACCCGCCTGGTTGACCTTCAGCGGGATGTAGGTCGAGGTGCCGCCGTACATCCGCCGGCCGATCATGCGCTTGGCGTACTGCACCGGGATCCGGCGCTGCGCCTGCTCGATGAAGGTGACCGCGGTGATGACCACCAGGACCAGCGCGATGACGAGCAGGAACTTGCCCCAGCCACCGGTCTGCTTGATCTGCCAGCCCTCGCTGGGCAGCCGGGCGGCGATCGAGGTGAAGATCAGGACGGACATGCCGTTGCCGACGCCCCGGTCGGTGATCAGCTCGCCGAGCCACATCACCACGCCGGTGCCGGCGGTCATCGTCATGACCAGGAGGCTGAGGGTCAGCCAGTCCGGGATCCCGGTCCCCTCGGGGATGATCGGGAACTGGTCGCACTGGTTGTTGAAGAGCTGCCCGGAGCGGGCCAGCGCCACGAACGCCGACGCCTGGAGGACACCCAGGCCCAGGGTCAGGTAGCGGGTGTACTGGGTGATCTTCGCCTGGCCGGACTGGCCCTCCTTGCGGAGCTGCTCCAGCCGGGGGATCACCACCGTCAGCAGCTGCAGGATGATCGACGCTGTGATGTAGGGCATGATGCCCAGCGCGAAGACCGAGAGCTGCAGCAGCGCGCCGCCGGAGAAGAGGTTGAGCAGGTTCATCACGCCCGTGGAGCCGGTCTCCATGGCGTCGATGCACTTCTGGACGTTGCCGTACGAGACACCCGGGCTGGGCAGCGTCGCCCCGAGCCGGTAGACCGCGATGATGCCTACTGTGAACAGCAGCTTCTTGCGCAGGTCAGGCGTACGGAACGCACTGAGAAAGGCGGACAGCAACTTCTTCCTCCTGCGCGAGGCGGGCCGCCGGTGATCCCTGGCGGGGCGGGTTGGGTGCCGGGCGAGTGCCCGATATCCATGGCTGGGAAGGGACTCTAACAGCCCGATCCCCGTCCGGGCAGATGTGCCCGGCTACATAAACCGAATCCGATGTTACCCGGCGCACACATGCCAGGCAGACCATGACGCCCGCCCAGTTTCGACAACTGAGCGGGCGCCGTGGATCGTGCAGCCCTTACAGCTCGGTGACGGAGCCACCGGCGGCGGTGATCTTCTCCTTGGCCGACGCGCTGAACGCGTGCGCCGACACCTGGAGAGCGACACCGCCCAGGTCCCCGGTGCCGAGGACCTTGACCGGGTGGCCCTTGCGGACCGCACCGGCCTCGACCAGCTCGAGCGGGCCGACCTGGCCGCCGTTCGGGAACAGCTCGGCGAGCCGGTCCAGGTTGACCACCTGGAAGACCACCTTGAACTTGTTCTTGAAGCCCTTCATCTTCGGCAGGCGCATGTGGATGGGCATCTGCCCACCCTCGAACGCCGCCGAGATGTTCTTACGGGCCTTGGAACCCTTGGTACCGCGACCGGCGGTCTTGCCCTTGGAGCCCTCACCGCGACCCACACGGGTCTTCGCGGTCTTGGCACCGGGCGCCGGGCGCAGGTGGTGGACCTTGATCGTCATTACTCGACCTCCTCGACCTTCACGAGGTGGTTGACCGCGAAGATCATGCCGCGGATCTCCGGACGGTCCTCCTTGACCACCACGTCGTTGATCCGCTTGAGACCGAGCGAACGCAGCGAGTCACGCTGGTTCTGCTTGGTCCCGATCCCGGACCGGACCTGGGTGACCTTCAGGCGAGCCATCAGGAAGCCACCCCCGCCCGCGACGCCAGCATGGCGGCCGGCGCGACGTCCTCGACCGGCAGGCCACGACGGGCGGCGACGGCCTCGGGGGACTCGAGCCCCTTCAGCGCCGCCACAGTGGCGTGCACGATGTTGATCGGGTTCGACGAACCGAGGCTCTTGGAGAGCACGTCGTGGATACCCGCGCACTCCAGCACGGCACGCACCGGGCCACCGGCGATGACACCCGTACCGGCGGACGCCGGCTTGAGCAGCACCACACCGGCCGCGGCCTCACCCGTCACCGGGTGCGGGATCGACGCGGCGATCCGCGGCACCTTGAAGAAGTGCTTCTTGGCCTCCTCGACGCCCTTGGCGATCGCCGCGGGCACCTCCTTGGCCTTTCCGTAGCCCACACCGACGGTGCCGTCGCCGTCGCCCACGATCACCAGGGCGGTGAAGCTGAAGCGACGACCGCCCTTCACGACCTTGGCGACGCGGTTGATCGCGACGACCCGCTCGAGGTGCGGGGTCTTCTCGACGGGCGCGTTTCCGCGGCCGCCCTCACGGCGGTTGTCGCGGCGACCACCCTCGTTGCCACCGGACCCGCCGCCACGGCGCTGTTGACCTGGCATCAGCAGCCTTCCTTCTCTCTCGTGACGGGGTTTCTAGAACTCGAGCCCGGCTTCGCGGGCGGCGTCGGCAAGCGCGGCGACCCGCCCCGCGTACCGGTTGCCACCGCGGTCGAAGACGACCTTGGAGACGCCGGCGGCCTTGGCGCGCTCGGCGAGCAGGGCGCCGACCTTGCCGGCCAGGGCGCTCTTGTCGCCCTCCGTGCCGCGCAGCGAGGCGTCCAGGGTCGAGGCCGACGCCAGGGTGTGACCCTTGGTGTCGTCCACGATCTGGGCGACGATGTGCCGCAGGGAGCGGGTGACCACGAGGCGGGGACGCTCGGCGGTGCCGCTGACGTTCTTGCGGACCCGGAAGTGCCGGCGCGCACGCCCGACGGCACGCTTGGCGGCGACGCCGCGGCGGCGCTTGAGCAGCGTGGCGCTCACTTCTTACCTGCCTTTCCAGCCTTGCGGCGGATGACCTCGCCCTGGTACTTCACGCCCTTGCCCTTGTAGGGCTCCGGCGGGCGGATCTTCCGGATGTTGGCGGCAACCTCACCGACGAGCTGCTTGTCGATGCCGGCCACGTGGAACAGCGTCGGCCTCTCCACCGTGAAGGTGATGCCGTCCGGCGCCGGCACGTGCACCGGGTGCGAGAACCCGAGCGCGAACTCCAGGTCCTTGCCCTTGGCGGTCACGCGGTAACCGGTGCCGGCGATCTCCAGGCTCTTGCGGTAGCCCTCGGTGACGCCGACGATCATGTTGGCGACCAGGGTACGGCTGAGGCCGTGCAGTTCCTTGGCCTTGCGCTCGTCGTTCGGGCGGTTGACGTTCAGCTGCCCGTCCTCGGCCCGGTCGACCGTGATCGGCTCGGCCAGGGTGTGCGAGAGCTCGCCCTTCGGGCCCTTGACCTTGACGGTCTGCCCGTCGATCGTGATGTCGACGCCGGTCGGCACCGGGATCGACTTACGTCCAATACGCGACATTTCTACCTGTCTCCCGTTACCAGACGAAGGCGAGGACTTCCCCGCCAACGCTCCGCTTGCGGGCCTGCCGGTCGGTGAGCAGCCCCTGGGACGTCGAAATGATCGCCACGCCCAGCCCGCCGAGCACCCGCGGGAGCCCGTCCGACTTGGCGTAAACCCGCAGACCGGGCTTGGACACTCGCTTGATGCCGGCCAGGCTCCGCTCCCGGTTCTGGCCGTACTTCAGCTCGACGACCAGTCGCTTGCCGACGGCGCCCTCCTCGGGCTCCTCGACCGACCAGGTGGCGATGTAGCCCTCGGCCTTGAGGACCTCGGCGATGTTCGCCTTGATCTTCGAGTAGGGCATCGTCACCTGGTCGTGGTACGCCTGGTTGGCGTTACGCAGACGCGTGAGCATGTCTGCGATCGGGTCGGTCATCGTCATGGATTTCGTCAGCCTTTCTCGCCGGGGTTCCCGAGGCGATACGCCCCGGGCCTACGGCGAAGAGCAATACGTGATCGGTGCAAGGGGTCCCGGCCCGAAGGCCGGGACGCGGTTGCCCTTACCAGGAAGCCTTGGACACGCCCGGCAGCTCACCGCGGTGGGCCATCTCCCGGATGCAGACCCGGCAGAGACCGAACTTGCGGTAGACCGCCTTGGGACGCCCGCACCGCTGGCAGCGGGTGTACGCGCGAACCGAGAACTTCGGCTTCGCGGCCGCCTTGATGATCAGCGCCTTCTTGGCCATCTCAGTTCTCCTTGAACGGGAAGCCCAGGAGCTTGAGCAGCGCCCGGCCCTCGTCGTCGGTCGTGGCGGTCGTGACCACCGTGATGTCCATGCCCCGCTGCCGATCGATCTTGTCCTGGTCGATCTCGTGGAACACCGACTGCTCGGTCAGACCGAACGTGTAGTTGCCGTGCCCGTCGAGCTTGCGCCCGTCCAGACCGCGGAAGTCACGGATACGCGGCAGCGCGATCGACAGCAGCCGGTCCAGGAACTCCCACATCCGGTCGCCGCGAAGGGTCACCTTCGCGCCGATCGGCATGCCCTCGCGGAGCTTGAACTGCGCGATGGACTTGGTCGCCCGCCGCACCTGCGGCTTCTGGCCGGTGATGGTGGCCAGGTCCCGGACGGCGCCGTCGATCAGCTTGGCGTCCCGGGCGGCCTCGCCGACACCCATGTTGACGACGATCTTGACGAGCCGCGGCACCTGCATCGGGTTACCGAACTGGTGCTGCTCCTGCAGCTGCGCCACGATCTCGTTGCGGTACCGCTCCTTGAGGCGCGGCATGGTCTTGGTTTCGGTAGCCGTGGTCATCACAGGTCCTTACCGGTGCTACGCGCGATGCGGACCTTCTGGCCGTTGTCGTCGATCCGGTAACCGACGCGGGTCGGCTTGCCGTCGGAGTCCAGGACCTGCACGTTCGAGACGTGGATCGGGGCCTCCTGGGTGACGATGCCACCGGTCTTGGCGCCACGCTGGGTGGTGCTGATGCGGGTGTGCTTCTTGACCCGGTTCACGCCCTCGACCAGGACCTTGTCCTGCCGCGGGTAGGCCGCGATGACCTTACCCTTGGCACCCTTGTCCTTGCCGGCGATGACGACGACCGTGTCGCCCTTCTTGACCTTCACGGTCACAACACCTCCGGCGCGAGAGAGATGATCTTCATGAACCGCTTGTCCCGCAGCTCCCGGCCCACCGGGCCGAAGATGCGGGTACCGCGCGGGTCCCCGCCGTCCTTGATGATGACGGCGGCGTTCTCGTCGAAGCGGATGTACGAACCGTCCGGCCGCCGCCTCTCCTTGGCGGTGCGAACGACGACGGCCTTGACGACGTCGCCCTTCTTCACACCGGCACCCGGGATCGCGTCCTTGACGGTGGCCACAATGACGTCGCCGATACTCGCGTAGCGCCGACCGGAGCCACCGAGAACCCGGATGCACAGGATCTCCCGGGCACCCGTGTTGTCGGCGACGCGCAGTCGCGACTCCTGCTGAATCACGTCTATCTCCTATGTCTGCCGGTTCTCCGGCCGCGCATGGCGGCCGGAGCCTGGCGGAACCCGCGCCCGACTGACGCCGGGCGAGCTCGAGCCTTCGCTACTTGGCCTTTTCCAGGATCTCCACGATCCGCCACCGCTTCGTGGCGGACAGCGGCCGGGTCTCCATGATCGAGACCCGGTCGCCGATGCCGGCGGTGTTCTGCTCGTCGTGCACCTTCAACTTGCGCGTACGGCGCATGATCTTGCCGTACAGCGCGTGCTTGACCCGGTCCTCGACCTCGACGACGACGGTCTTTTCCATCTTGTCGCTGACCACGAGGCCCTCACGCACCTTGCGGCGGGCCCGCGCGGCGGCGGCGGTGGTGTTCTCGCTCATGATGCAGTCACCTCAGTCGGCGCGGCCGAGAGACCCAGCTCGCGCTCACGCATGATCGTGTAGATCCGGGCGATCTCCCGACGGATGACCTGCAGCCGCCGGTTGTTGTCCAGCTGGCCGGTCGCGGCCTGCACGCGGAGGTTGAACAGCTCCGCCTTGGCCTCGCGCAGCTTCGTGACCAGCTCCTCCTCGGAGAGCTCACGCAGCTCGGAGGCCTTAACGCCCGCTGCCATCAGGATTCACCCACTTCGCGCGTAACAATGCGGCACTTCATCGGGAGCTTGTGGATCGCGCGACGCATCGCCTCTCGCGCGATCTGCTCGTTGGGGAAGGACATCTCGAAGAGAACCCGCCCCGGCTTGACGTTGGCGACCCACCACTCGGGCGAGCCCTTACCGGAACCCATCCGGGTCTCCGCCGGCTTCTTGGTGAGAGCCTGGTCCGGGAAGATCGTGATCCAGACCTTGCCACCACGCTTGATGTGGCGGGTCATCGCGATACGCGCCGACTCGATCTGGCGGTTCGTCACGTACGCCGGCTCGAGAGCCTGGATCCCGAACTCGCCGAACACCACCCGGTTACCACCCTTGGACGCGCCACTGCGGTCCGGGTGGTGCGGCTTGCGGAAGCCCTTCGGGGGCTTGCGCGGCATCAGCATCTGTCAGCCCTCCTGCTGCGTTTCTGCCGCGGCGGCGACGGCGGCGGGATCCACCGCGTCACCACTCGGCGTCTCGGCCTGCTGCGCGATGGTCGTCGCGGCGGCGGCCCGGCCGGCCTCGGTCCCGCCGGCGGTCGTGCCGGACGAGCCGGACCGGCCACGGCGCGGCCGCTCCGGGCGGTCGCCACGGTCACGGCGCGGACGCGACGGAGCCTCGGTCGGGGTCTCCCGACCCGGCACCGCGTCGCCCTTGTAGATCCAGACCTTCACGCCGATCCGGCCGAAGCTCGTACGGGCCTCGAAGAAGCCGTACTCGATGTTGGCCCGCAGCGTGTGCAGCGGAACCCGGCCCTCGCGGTAGAACTCGGTCCGGCTCATCTCGGCGCCGCCGAGGCGACCCGAGACCTGGACCCGGATGCCCTTGCAGACCGGGTTCTTCATCGCGGACTGCATGGCCTTGCGCATCGCCCGACGGAAGCTGACCCGGCTGGAGAGCTGCTCGGCCACACCCTGTGCGACGAGCTGCGCGTCCGACTCGGGGTTCTTCACCTCGATGATGTTCAGCTGGACCTGCTTGCCGGTCAGCTTCTCGAGCTCGCCGCGGATCCGGTCGGCCTCCGCACCCTTACGGCCGATGACGATGCCCGGCCGGGCGGTGTGGATGTCGACGCGGACCCGGTCGCGGGTGCGCTCGATGTCGACCTTGGAGATGCCGGCGCGCTCGAGGCCCTTGGACATCATGCGGCGGATCTTGACATCCTCGCCGATGTAGTCCTTGTAGAGCTTGTCCGCGAACCAGCGGGACTTCCAGTCGGTCGAGATGCCGAGCCGGAACCCGTGCGGGTGAACCTTCTGACCCATTACTCGGCGTCCTCCGTCTTGCTCTGCGTCTCGGCCGGCTCCGCCTGCTTCGCCGGGGCAGCCTTCTTCGCGGCCGCCTTCTTCGGCGCGGCCGGCGCCACCGCCTCCACCGCGACGGTGATGTGGCAGGTGCGCTTGCGGATCCGGTACGCCCGGCCCTGCGCCCGCGGCTGGAACCGCTTCATGGTCGGGCCCTCGTCGACATACGCCTCGCTGACGAGCAGCGCGTCGGGGTCCAGCCGCTCGTTGTTCTCCGCGTTGGCGATGGCGCTCGCGAGCACCTTGTACACCTGCTCGCTCGCAGCCTGCGGCGCGAACTGCAGCACCGTGAGCGCCTCCTTCGCGGGCAGGCCGCGGACGAGGTTGACCACCCGGCGCGCCTTCATCGGCGAGATGCGCACGTGCCGCGCAATCGCCCGCGCGCCCGGAAGCACCGGAGCGTCGCCCTTTCCTGGCATCGCTGTAACCCCTTGTTCCTCTATCCGTATGCCCGCGGCGTCAGCGCCGACGGCTCTTCCGGTCGTCCTTCTCGTGACCCTTGAACGTGCGGGTCAGCGCGAACTCGCCGAGCTTGTGCCCGACCATCGCCTCGGTCACGAACACCGGGACGTGCTTGCGTCCGTCGTGCACGGCGATCGTGTGACCCAGCATCTCCGGGATGATCGTCGAGCGCCGCGACCAGGTCTTGATGACGTTCTTCGAGCCCTTGTCGTTCTGCGTCTCCACCTTCTTGAGCAGGTGGTCGTCGATGAACGGGCCCTTCTTCAGGCTGCGAGGCATGTCTTATCTCCCTCAGCCGCGCTTACGCGTGGCGTAGCGGCGGCGGACGATCAGCCGGTCACTCGGCTGGCCCTTACGACGGGTGCGGCCCTCGGGCTTACCCTGCGGGTTGACCGGGTGGCGACCACCGGAGGTCTTACCCTCACCACCACCGTGCGGGTGGTCGACCGGGTTCATCGCGACACCACGGACGGTCGGGCGCTTGCCCTTCCACCGCATACGGCCGGCCTTGCCCCAGTTGATGTTCGACTGGTCGGCGTTGCCGATCTCGCCGATGCTGGCGCGGCAGCGGACGTCGACCCGCCGGATCTCGCCGGACGGCATGCGCAGGGTCGCGTACACGCCCTCACGGCCGAGCAGCTGGATGCCGACGCCGGCCGAGCGGGCCAGCTTGGCGCCGCCGCCCGGACGCAGCTCCACGTTGTGGATCGTGGTACCGACCGGGATGTTGCGCAGCGGCAGGTTGTTGCCCGGCTTGATGTCGGCGCCCGGACCCGACTCGACGCGGTCGCCCTGCTTCATGTCCTTCGGCGCGAGGATGTAGCGCTTCTCGCCGTCGGCGTAGTGCAGCAGCGCGATGCGCGCGGTGCGGTTCGGGTCGTACTCGATGTGGGCGACCTTCGCCGGCACGCCGTCCTTGTCGACCCGCTTGAAGTCGATCAGACGGTACTGGCGCTTGTGGCCGCCACCGTGGTGCCGCGCGGTGATCCGGCCGTGGGCGTTACGCCCGCCCTTCTTCGGCAGCGGAGCCAGCAGCGACTTCTCGGGCGTCGACCGGGTGATCTCAGCGAAGTCGGCGACGCTGGAGCCACGCCGGCCCGGCGTCGTCGGCTTGTACTTACGGATAGCCATTGTCTACACCCCTCAGCTGACCGGGCCGCCGAAGGCCTCGATACGGTCACCGTCAGCCAGCTTCACGATCGCCCGCTTGGTGGCCTTACGCTGCCCGAAACCGGTCTTGGTCCGCTTGCGCTTGCCCTGGCGGTTGAGCGTGTTGACCGTCAGGACGCGGACGTCGAAGATCTGCTGGATCGCGATCTTGATCTCGGTCTTGTTCGCGTCCGGGTGCACCAGGAAGGTGTACCAGTTGCGGTTCAGCTCGCTGTAGCTCTTCTCCGAGACGACCGGCGCCACGATGATGTCGCGCGGGTCGGCGATCGTGCTCACTTGCCACCCTCCTCGGTGGTCTCGGCGGGAACACCCAGGAACTCGTCCAGGGCGTCCTTGGTGAAGACCACGTCGTCGGCCACCAGCACGTCGTACGTGTTGAGCTGGCCGGCCTCGATCAGGTGCACCCGCGGCTCGTTGCGCAGCGACACCCAGTTCAGCTCGTCGGTGCTGCTCAGCACGACCAGGACCCGGCGGGCCTCGGTCAGCTTCGTCAGCGTGGCCAGGGCGGCCTTGGTCGACGGCTTCTCACCCGAGACGAACGCCTCGACGACGTGCACCTGCCCGGCGCGGGCCCGGTCGGAGAGGGCGCCACGCAGGGCGGCGGCCTTCATCTTCTTCGGGGTCCGCTGGCTGTAGTCGCGCGGCACGGGGCCGTGCACGACGCCACCGCCGGCGAACTGCGGAGCGCGGATCGAGCCCTGCCGGGCGCGACCGGTGCCCTTCTGCTTGTACGGCTTCTTGCCGCCACCGGCGACCTCGCCGCGGGTCTTGACCTTGTGCGTGCCCTGCCGGGCCGCCGCGAGCTGGGCCACCACGACCTGGTGCATCAGCGCGACGTTGGCCTGGACGTCGAAGATGTCGGCGGGCAGCTCGACGGAGCCGCTCTTGGAGCCTTCGACGGTGAGGACGTCAACGGTGGTCACTTGGCCGCACCGCCCTTCTTCGCCTTGGTCTTGGCCGCGGTACGGACCAGGACCAGCGCGCCCTTGGGGCCGGGAATGGCGCCACGGACGAGCAGGAGGTTGTTCTCGGTGTCGACCGCCTGAACGGTCAGGTTCTGCACGGTGTAGCGCACGCCACCCATGCGGCCGGCCATCCGGGTGCCCTTGAAGACACGACCCGGGGTGGCGCAGGCGCCGATGGAGCCCGGCGAGCGGTGCTTGCGCTCGACACCGTGGCTGGCGCGCAGACCGTGGAAGCCGTGCCGCTTCATCGGGCCGGCGTAGCCCTTGCCCTTGGTCTTGCCGGTCACGTCGATGGAGACGCCGGCCGGGAACTCCTCGACCGTGATCTCCTGGCCGAGCGAGTAGTCCGCCGCGTCGGCGGTGCGCAGCTCGACGATGTGCCGGCGCGGCGCGACGTCGGCCTTCGCGTAGTGCCCGCTGATCGGCTTCTTGACCTTGCGCGGGTCGATCGTGCCGTACGCGAGCTGGACCGCGGAGTAACCGTCCTTCTCGGCGCTACGAACCTGGCTGATGACGCACGGGCCGGCCTCGACCACGGTCACCGGGACAACACGGTTGTTGTCCCAGACCTGGGTCATGCCGAGCTTGGCGCCCAGGATCCCCTTGACTTGCCTGTCCATTTGTCCGGTCCCTACAGCTTGATCTCGATGTCGACGCCAGCCGGCAGGTCGAGGCGCATGAGCGAGTCGACCGTCTTCGGGGTCGGGTCGATGATGTCGATCAGCCGCTTGTGCGTGCGCATCTCGAAGTGCTCGCGCGAGTCCTTGTACTTGTGCGGCGAGCGGATAACGCAGAAACGGTTGATCTCCGTGGGCAGCGGCACCGGGCCCGCGACCTGCGCCCCGGTACGCGTCACCGTCTCGACGATCTTCCGAGCCGAGGAGTCGACGACCTCGTGGTCATAGGCCTTGAGCCGGATGCGGATCTTCTGTCCCGCCATGGTGGCTTCTGTTCCTTCTCTCGATGCCGCTGTGTTGCGGGCGCCTGTACCGGCTGGCACAGGCCCACTTCGCCGACCCCCGCGGTCGGGCGTGTCGCGCCCTCGGGCCAGGCTCCGCCCCGGGACTCCGGAGCGACTCTGACCGCGCGGTGGGTCAAGGCGTCGATCGCACTACCGCGACCTGAACGCCGCGCGAGGGTGGTTGGCGGACGGGCCGCCAACCACCCTACGCTCGACTGCTCTGCCACCCGGAGGTTCAGCGAAAGCCGAACACAGGCAGCGAACTGTCGTTACGCAACCTGACTAGTATGCCGCACGACCGGCGGCGGGTCTAATCGGGGTTACCTAGCTCACTTGATGATCTTGGTGACGAACCCGGCGCCGACGGTGCGGCCACCCTCGCGGATCGCGAACTTGAGGTTCTCCTCCATGGCGATGGGCTGGATCAGCTTCACCGTCATGGTGGTGTTGTCACCCGGCATGACCATCTCGGTGCCCTCGGGGAGGGTGACGACACCGGTGACGTCCGTGGTCCGGAAGTAGAACTGCGGACGGTAGTTCTGGAAGAACGGGGTGTGGCGGCCACCCTCCTCCTTGGAGAGGATGTAGACCGTCGCCTCGAACTCCGTGTGCGGGGTCGTGGTGCCCGGCTTGATGACGACCATGCCGCGCTCGACGTCCTCGCGCTTGATGCCACGCAGCAGCAGACCGACGTTCTCGCCCGCGCGGGCCTCGTCGAGCAGCTTGCGGAACATCTCGATGCCGGTGCAGGTCGTCTTCATCGACTTCTCGCGGATGCCGACGATCTCCACCTCCTCGTTCGGCTTGAGCACGCCACGCTCGGCGCGGCCGGTGACGACCGTGCCACGACCGGTGATCGTGAAGACGTCCTCGATGGGCATGAGGAACGGCTTCTCGGTCTCGCGCTCCGGCTGCGGGATCGCGGTGTCGACCGCGGTCATCAGGTCGAGCAGCTTGCCGGTCCACTCGGGGTCACCCTCGAGGGCCTTCAGCGCGGAGACCCGCACGACCGGCAGGTCGTCGCCCGGGTACTCCTGGTTCGACAGCAGCTCACGGACCTCGAGCTCGACGAGCTCCAGGAGCTCCTCGTCGTCGACCATGTCGCTCTTGTTGAGCGCCACGACGATGTACGGCACGCCGACCTGGCGGGCCAGCAGCACGTGCTCGCGGGTCTGCGGCATCGGGCCGTCGGTCGCCGCGACCACCAGGATCGCGCCGTCCATCTGGGCGGCACCGGTGATCATGTTCTTGATGTAGTCGGCGTGACCGGGGCAGTCGACGTGCGCGTAGTGCCGCGCCTCGGTCTGGTACTCGACGTGCGCGATGGAGATCGTGATGCCGCGGGCCTTCTCCTCCGGCGCCTTGTCGATCTCGTCGAACGGCGTGTAAGGGTTCAGGTCGGGGTACTGGTCGTGCAGGACCTTGGTGATGGCCGCCGTCAGCGTCGTCTTACCGTGGTCGATGTGACCAATGGTGCCGATGTTGACGTGCGGCTTAGTCCGCTCGAACTTCGCCTTCGCCACTGGGTCCTCCTGTGGACTTCTTGGTTCGTACGCCCGGCGCGCCGGTCGGCGCTTAGGACTCTGTCGACAGCCTTTCCGGCCTGACGGCCGGAGAGCTTTGGTGGGTTCTGCGGCGATGAAGCCTACAGGCCCGGTCTCACGCGTTCCGACCGAGGTGGTCGCGGGCGGGAGCACCCTCCCGCGACCGCCTCGGATCATCGATCACGTCAGGTGAGGGTCACTCACCCGTCGCCTTGGCGATGATCTCCTTCGCGACCGAGGACGGAACCTCGGCGTAGGAGTCGAACTGCATGCTGTAGCTAGCCCGGCCCTGGGTCTTCGACCGCAGGTCGCCGACGTAGCCGAACATCTCCGACAACGGCACCAGAGCCTTGACGACGCGGGCGCCGCTGCGCTCCTCCATCGCCTGGATGATGCCGCGGCGGGAGTTGAGGTCGCCGATGACGTCACCCATGTTCTCCTCAGGAGTGGTGACCTCAACGGCCATCATCGGCTCGAGGAGCGCGGGGTCGGCCTTGCGGGCCGCCTCCTTCATCACCATCGAGCCGGCGATCTTGAATGCCATTTCCGACGAGTCGACCTCGTGGTACTGGCCGTCCAGCAGCGTGAGCTTGACACCCACCAGCGGGAAGCCGGCGAGGATGCCGTACTGCATGGCGTCCTGCGCGCCCGCGTCCACCGACGGGATGAACTCCCGGGGGATGCGGCCACCGGTGACGGCGTTGGCGAACTCGTAGGTCGGGGCGTCGTTGCCCAGCGGCAGCGGCTCCAGGCTGATGATCACCCGGGCGTACTGGCCGGAACCACCGGTCTGCTTCTTGTGGGTGTACTCGACCTTGTCCACCTTGCGGCGGATGGTCTCGCGGTACGCCACCTGCGGCTTGCCGATGTTGGCCTCGACGTTGAACTCGCGGCGCATCCGGTCGACCAGGATGTCCAGGTGCAGCTCGCCCATGCCGGAGATGACCGTCTGACCGGTCTGGTCGTCCAGCTTGACGCGGAAGGTCGGGTCCTCCTCGGCCAGCCGCTGGATGGCGGTGCTGAGCTTCTCCTGGTCGGCCTTGGTCTTCGGCTCGATGGCGACCTCGATGACCGGCTCCGGGAAGGTCATCGACTCCAGGATGACCGGGTTCGCCGGGTCGCACAGGGTGTCGCCGGTGGTGGTCTGCTTCAGACCCTGCACCGCGATGATGTCGCCAGCCTGGGCCGAGCTGCGCTCTTCCCGCTTGTTGGCGTGCATCTGGTAGATCTTGCCGATCCGCTCCTTGCGGTCCTTGGTGGAGTTGACCACCTGGGAGCCGGACTCGAGCGTGCCGGAGTAGATCCGCACGTAGGTGAGCTTGCCGAGGTGCTTGTCCGTCTGGATCTTGAAGGCGAGCCCCGACAACGGCTCCGACTTCGACGGCTTCCGCTGCAGCGGGGTCTCGCCGTCGGTGGCCGTACCCTCGATCGCCGGGATGTCCAGCGGCGACGGCAGGTACGCGATGACCGCGTCCAGCATCGGCTGGATGCCCTTGTTCTTGAAGGCGGTGCCGGTGAGGACCGGGTTGGCCTTGCCGGCGATGGTGGCCCGACGGATGGCGTCCTTCATCTCCTCGACGGAGATCTCCTCGCCCTCCAGGTACTTCTCCATCACCGCGTCGTCGACGTCGGCCAGGGTCTCCACCAGCTTCTCGCGCCACTCCGCGGCGGAGTCGGCGAGGTCGGCCGGGATCTCCTCGATCGCGTAGTCCTCACCCTTCTGCGTCTCGCCGCGCCAGGTGAGGGCCCGCATCTCGACCAGGTCGACCACGCCGATGAAGTCGGACTCGGCGCCGATCGGGATCTGAAGGACCAGCGGGGTGGCGTTGAGCCGGTCGATCATCATCTGCACGCAGCGGAAGAAGTCGGCACCGGTCCGGTCGAGCTTGTTGACGAAGCACATCCGGGGAACGTTGTACTTGTCCGCCTGCCGCCAGACGTTCTCCGTCTGCGGCTCCACGCCGGCGACACCGTCGTAGACCGCGACCGCGCCGTCCAGCACCCGCAGCGACCGCTCGACCTCGACCGTGAAGTCGACGTGGCCGGGCGTGTCGATGATCTGGATCGTGTGGCCCTTCCACTCACACTTGGTAGCAGCGGAGGTGATGGTGATACCACGCTCCTGCTCCTGCTCCATCCAGTCCATGACGGCACCGCCCTCGTGGACCTCACCGATCTTGTACGTGATGCCGGTGTAGAAGAGGATCCGCTCGGTGGTGGTGGTCTTACCGGCATCGATGTGGGCCATGATGCCGATGTTGCGTACGTTGGCGAGCGCGTCTGCGGCGGCCACTTCAATCCCTACTTATCGTCGTCTCGACACAACTGGTGGCGGTTCCGGCGCCCGCAGGGGCGCCGGAACCAGGGTGTTACCAGCGGTAGTGCGCGAAGGCCTTGTTGGACTCGGCCATCTTGTGCGTGTCCTCGCGCCGCTTGACGGCGGCACCGAGGCCGTTGCTCGCGTCCAGCAGCTCGTTCATCAGCCGCTCGATCATGGTCTTCTCGCGACGGGCGCGGGAGTAGGTGACCAGCCAGCGCAGGCCCAGGGTGGTCGCCCGGGCGGGGCGGACCTCGACCGGGACCTGGTAGGTGGCGCCACCGACGCGGCGGCTACGCACCTCGAGAGTCGGCTTGACGTTGTCCATCGCCCGCTTGAGGGTGACGACCGGGTCGGTGCCGGACTTCTCACGGCAGCCCTCGAGGGCGGCGTAGACGATGCGCTCGGCGAGCTGACGCTTACCGCGCAGGAGGATCTTGTTCACCAACTGGGTGACCAGCGGCGAGTTGTACACCGGGTCAGCGACCAGCGGCTTCCGCGGAGCGGGTCCCTTACGCGGCATGTCAGCTCTTCTCCTTCTTCGCGCCGTAACGGCTGCGCGCCTGCTTGCGGTTGCGGACACCCTGGGTGTCCAGCGAACCGCGGACGATCTTGTAACGCACGCCGGGAAGGTCCTTCACCCGGCCGCCGCGGACGAGCACGATCGAGTGCTCCTGCAGGTTGTGGCCGACGCCCGGGATGTAGGCGGTCACCTCGATCTGGCTGCTGAGCTTGACACGAGCGACCTTGCGCAGCGCCGAGTTCGGCTTCTTCGGGGTGGTGGTGTACACGCGGGTGCACACGCCGCGCCGCTGAGGGGAACCCTTCAGCGCCGGGGTCTTGGTCTTACTCGTCTTAGCCTGGCGGCCCTTTCGGACCAGCTGCTGGATCGTGGGCACCGGGTTTCTCCGCTCCCTTCGACCGCCTGGTGGCGGCCGCACCGTCTGCCGTAGCCGACCAGATGGTCGACTCTCCTACATTCCGACCAGGGCCACCTCGCGGTGGTCCCGGCACCCGCGGTCGGGCGTGTCGCCCAGCTCACGGCCCCGGCGCCGACGCTCGCGCGTGTCGACGGGGTCTTGCACCGGCGCACGGCAGGCCGCGCGCCGGATCTTTGGCTTTGTCGTGCTCCCACGCGATCTCCGGCTCACCGGATCCAGCGCACGCACGAGTTGCCCGGGCTTGCCCGGGCACAAGGGGAAAGAGTACCTACCACAACCGCACAGGTCAAAACGGAGCGGCCTGCGGAGCGTCCACCGCCTGCCGATCGAACCCGTCGCGCCTACCCGCCCGTGGAGGGCACCTACGGACCCAAGTGTACCGGCTTCCCCGTGGACCGACCCGTCGACCCCGTCACGGCCGCCGTCACGCCCCACGGGCGGGCGCGGGCGTCACCCGAGCGTCAGCAGCAACGCCAGCCCCAGGCCGAGCAGGCTGAGCAGCAGTCCCGCCGCGCCACAGCTGACGCCGGCCACCGCCAGGCCCCGCCCGGTGAACCGGACCGCCGGCGGGGCGGCCGGCCGCCGGACCTGCCGCATCCCCAGCAGGCCGGCCACGACGGCACCCGCGCCGGCCAGGACGCCCAGCACCGTGAAGGCGCCGGCCGCCCAGGCGCCGCCCACGCCGCCGACCGCGCCGACACAGATCACGAGCATCGCGACCAGCGTCGAGACGATCCCGGCCACCAGCGAACCCACGGCCAGGCCGGAGGTGACCGGCGGCACGTCGAGGTGCACCACGCCGAAGGACGTGCCCGCGACCGGGTCGACCCGCTTCGGCGGCCGGGCGGCCTCACGCGGTGGCGGGGGCGGGGGCGGGGCGACCGGACCCGGACCCCAGCCCGGGGCCGGCGACGGGCCCGCTGCCGCGGGCGAGGTGCCCCACGAGGACACCGACGACGGGCCCGGGACCCCTGCCCCGGGCGCGCCCCAGGGCGACGCCGGCGACGGGCCCGGGTCCCCTCCCCCGGACGGGCCGTTCCAGGGCGCCACCGGCGGCGGGTACCCCGGCGCGACGGACGGAGTGCCCGCGTCGGGTCGCGCCCACTGCGTCCCGCCGGGCGGGGCGTCGGGATTCGCGGCGGGGTGCGCCACGGGATCGCCGCCCGGGTAGCGCGCCGGTTCCGTCACGGGTCCTCCTGTCGACGTCTCGGCGTCCACCGCCGCGCGACGGACACCGGGCCAGGCTACCGCCGCCGGCCCGACGGCCCGCGCCCGGCGCGAGACCCGTTCCCCTCGGGCGGTCGGTCAGTCAGTCCATGTTCGGTGCGAAGTCCTGCCCGTAGGGCGTGTCGGCGAGCCGGACCACCCCGAGCACCACCGCGGCCACCACGCTGACGGCGACGAGCACCAGGCCCGTCCAGGCCAACCGCTCCCCCCGCCGCAGCCAGGCGGAGCCGGTCAGGAAACCCCCCGAGGCGTACGCCTCCCTGCGCGCCTGCCGGGCGAGCTGGAGCGCCACCGTGGCCGGCACCACGCCGCCGATGAACAGGCCGGTCAGCGCGCCGATCAGGCCGAGTGCGAAGACCGCCCGCGCCTTGGTGGCCCGGGCCGGGTCCGGATCGAGCGGATGGCGGGGCAGCCCCGGCTGGGCGACGGGCGCCTGCCCGGGTGCGGTCGTCATGCCCCCATCATGCCCTGGTCTGCTCCGCCGCGGCGCCCGCACGGGCCACCCCGGCCCCGGGACGCGACGAGGCCCCCGGCACGTGCCGGGGGCCTCGTCGATCATGCTGCCTAGCGGTACGACCCGAAGTCGAAGTCGTCCAGCGGAACCGCCTGGCCGCTGGCCGGCCCGAAGCCGTAGTCGGTCTCCGGGTAGCCGGTCATCGAGTAGACCTTGGCCTTCGCCTCCTCGGTCGGCTCGACCCGGACGTTGCGGTACTTGCTGATGCCCGTACCGGCCGGGATGAGCTTACCGATGATCACGTTCTCCTTGAGGCCGACGAGCGAGTCGCTGCGCGAGTTGATCGCCGCGTCGGTCAGCACCCGGGTGGTCTCCTGGAAGGAGGCCGCCGAGAGCCAGGAGTCGGTGGCCAGCGAGGCCTTGGTGATACCCATCAGCACCGGGCGGCCGGCGGCGGGCTCGCCGCCCTCGGAGACGAGTCGGCGGTTCTCCGACTCGAACAGCGCCCGGTCGACCAGCACGCCCGGCAGGAACTCGGTCGAGCCGGAGTCGATGACCGTCACCCGCTTGAGCATCTGGCGGATGATGATCTCGATGTGCTTGTCGTGGATGAGCACACCCTGCGAGCGGTAGACCTCCTGGACCTCACTGGTCAGGTGGACCTGGACCGCCCGCGGACCCATGATCCGCAGAAGCTCGTGCGGGTCGATGGTGCCCTCGGTCAGCTTCTCGCCGACCGCGACGTGACCGCCGTCGTGGGTCCGCAGCCGGACCCGCTTGGAGATCTTGTCGTAGACGATCTCGTCGCTGCCGTCGTCCGGCACCACGATGATCTTCCGCGAGCGCTCGCCGTCCTCGATCCGGATCCGGCCCGGGGTGTCGGCGATGGGCGCCTTGCCCTTCGGGACCCGGGCCTCGAAGATCTCCTGGACACGGGGCAGACCCTGGGTGATGTCCTCACCCGCGACGCCACCGGTGTGGAAGGTACGCATCGTCAGCTGCGTACCCGGCTCACCGATCGACTGGGCGGCGATGATGCCGACCGCCTCGCCGACGTCCACGGTCTTGCCGGTCGGCAGCGAGCGGCCGTAGCACGCACCGCAGACGCCCAGCTTCGACTCGCAGGTGAGCACGCTGCGCACCCGGACCGTCTCCGTCCCGGCTGCGACGATCTTGTCGACCAGGATCGAGTTGATGTCCTGACCCCGCTCGGCGACGACGACGCCGTCCGGCCCCTTGATGTCGTCGGCCAGCGTCCGCGCGTGCACGCTGGTCTCGGCGTGCTCGTGCACGACCAGCTTGCCGTCGATCCGCTCGCCGATCTGCATCGGGATAGCGCGGTCGGTGCCGCAGTCCTCCTCGCGGATGATGACGTCCTGCGAGACGTCCACCAGACGACGGGTCAGGTAACCCGAGTCGGCGGTACGCAGGGCGGTGTCCGCGAGACCCTTACGGGCACCGTGCGTGGAGATGAAGTACTCCAGCACGGACAGACCCTCCCGGTAGCTGGCCTTGATCGGCCGCGGGATGATCTCGCCCTTCGGGTTGGCCACCAGACCACGGATCGCCGCGATCTGCCGGAGCTGGAGGAGGTTACCGCGAGCACCCGAGTGGATCATCTTCCACAGCGGGTTCTCCTGCGGCAGGGCGGTGTCCATCTCCTTGGCGACCTCGTTGGTCGCCTTGGTCCAGATCTGGATGAGCTCGCCGCGACGCTCCTCCGGGGTCATCAGACCGCGCTGGTACTGCTTGTCGATCTGGTCGGCTTCCTTCTCGTACCGCTCCAGGATCTCCCGCTTGCGCGGCGGGGCGATGACGTCCTCCATGCCGATCGTCACGCCGGACCAGGTGGCCCAGTGGAAGCCGGCCTCCTTGAGCCCGTCCAGGGTGGCGGCCAGCGCCACCTTGGGGAAGCGCTCGGCGAGGTCGTTGACGATCGCGGAGAGCTGACCCTTGCGGATCTCGTAGTTCACGAAGCGGTAGCCCTGCGGCAGCGTCTCGTTGAACAGCACCCGACCGAGAGTCGTCTCGACGGTCAGCGGCTCGCCCTCGACCCAGCCCTCCGGGGCGGCCCACGCCTCGGCGCCGGCGCCGGCGCCGTTGTCGACCCCGACCACGCCCCGCAGGCGGATCTTCACCGGGGCCTGCAGGTGCAGCTCGCCGTTGTCGTACGCCATCCGCGCCTCGGCGTCCGAGCTGAACGCCCGGCCCTCGCCCTTCTCGCCCGCCGTGAGGTGGGTGAGGTGGTAGAGGCCGATGACCATGTCCTGGGTGGGCATGGTGACGGGCTTGCCGTCGGCCGGCTTGAGGATGTTGTTCGACGACAGCATCAGGATCCGCGCCTCGGCCTGGGCCTCGGCGGACAGCGGCACGTGCACCGCCATCTGGTCACCGTCGAAGTCGGCGTTGAACGCGGTGCAGACCAGCGGGTGGATCTGGATGGCCTTGCCCTCGACGAGCTGCGGCTCGAAGGCCTGGATGCCCAGGCGGTGCAGGGTCGGCGCCCGGTTCAGCAGGACCGGGTGCTCGCCGATGACCTCTTCGAGAACGTCCCACACGACCGGGCGCTGCCGCTCGACCATCCGCTTGGCGGACTTGATGTTCTGCGCGTGGTTGAGGTCGACCAGCCGCTTCATCACGAACGGCTTGAACAGCTCCAGCGCCATCTGCTTGGGCAGGCCGCACTGGTGCAGCTTCAACTTCGGGCCGACGACGATGACCGAACGGCCGGAGTAGTCGACGCGCTTGCCCAGCAGGTTCTGCCGGAACCGGCCCTGCTTGCCCTTGAGCATGTCGGAGAGCGACTTCAGCGGGCGGTTGCCCGGCCCGGTGACCGGCCGGCCGCGGCGGCCGTTGTCGAACAGCGCGTCGACGGCCTCCTGGAGCATCCGCTTCTCGTTGTTGACGATGATCTCGGGCGCGCCGAGGTCGATCAGCCGCTTGAGGCGGTTGTTCCGGTTGATCACGCGGCGGTACAGGTCGTTCAGGTCGGAGGTCGCGAAGCGGCCACCGTCGAGCTGCACCATCGGGCGCAGGTCCGGCGGGATGACCGGCACGCAGTCGAGCACCATGCCGAGCGGCGAGTTGCGGGTGTTCAGGAACGCCGCGACGACCTTGAGTCGCTTGAGCGCCCGGATCTTGCGCTGGCCCTTGCCGGAGCGGATGGTCTCGCGCAGGTTCTCGGCCTCGGCGCCGAGGTCCATGTTCTGGACCAGCGCCTTGATGGCCTCGGCGCCCATGCCGCCGGTGAAGTACTCGCCGAACCGGTCCCGCAGCTCGCGGTAGAGCAGTTCGTCGGTGACGAGCTGCTTCGGCTCCAGCTTGCGGAAGGTGTCCAGCACCTCGTCCAGGCGGTCGATCTCGCGCTGGGCCCGGTCGCGGATCTGGCGCATCTCGCGCTCTCCGCCCTCCTTGACCTTGCGCCGGACGTCCGCCTTGGCACCCTCGGCCTCCAGCTCGGCCAGGTCGGCCTCGAGCTTGGTGGCCCGCTTCTCGATCTCCGAGTCGCGGCTGTTCTCGGCCTGCCGCTTCTCGGCCAGGATCTCGTTCTCGATCGTCGAGAGGTCACGGTGACGCGACTCGGCGTCCACGCTCGTGACGACGTACGAGGCGAAGTAGATGATCTTTTCGAGGTCCTTGGGGGCGAGGTCCAGCAGGTAGCCCAGCCGGCTCGGCACGCCCTTGAAGTACCAGATGTGGGTCACCGGCGCGGCGAGCTCGATGTGCCCCATCCGCTCGCGGCGGACCTTCGACCGGGTCACCTCGACGCCGCAGCGCTCGCAGATGATGCCCTTGAACCGGACCCGCTTGTACTTACCGCAGTAGCACTCCCAGTCCCGCTGCGGACCGAAGATCTTCTCGCAGAAGAGCCCGTCCTTTTCCGGCTTCAGGGTGCGGTAGTTGATCGTCTCAGGCTTCTTGACCTCACCGTGCGACCACTGACGGATGTCGTCAGCGGTGGCGAGGCCGATGCGCAGCTCGTCGAAGAAGTTGACGTCGAGCACTATGTCCCCTATGTCGTCGTCTGTACTGCTAGCTAGTGGGTGGGGTCGGGAGCCGGCGAGCCGGCCCCCGACCGCTCACCTCAGACCTCTTCGACCGAGCTCGGCTCGCGCCGGGACAGGTCGATGCCCAGCTCCTCCGCGGCGCGGAACACCTCGTCGTCGGTCTCGCGCATCTCCAGGGCCACGCCGTCGCTGGACAGCACCTCGACGTTGAGGCACAGCGACTGCAGCTCCTTGAGCAGCACCTTGAACGACTCCGGGATGCCCGGCTCCGGGATGTTCTCGCCCTTGACGATGGCCTCGTAGACCTTGACCCGGCCGAGGACGTCGTCGGACTTGATCGTCAACAGCTCCTGCAGGGCGTACGCGGCGCCGTACGCCTGCATCGCCCAGCACTCCATCTCGCCGAAGCGCTGGCCACCGAACTGCGCCTTACCACCCAGCGGCTGCTGCGTGATCATCGAGTACGGACCGGTCGACCGAGCGTGGATCTTGTCGTCGACCAGGTGGTTGAGCTTCAGGATGTAGATGTAGCCGACCGCGATCGGGTCCGGCAGCGGCTCGCCGGAGCGGCCGTCGAACAGCTGCGCCTTGCCGCTGGAACCGATCAGCTGCTTGCCGTCCCGGTTGGGCAGGGTCGACGACAGCAGGCCGGAGATCTCCTCCTCGCGGGCACCGTCGAAGACCGGCGTGGCCACGTTGGTGTCCGGCTCCGACTCGTGCGCCTCGATGGAGCGCAGCTGGCGCTTCCACTCGGCGTCGTCGCCGTCGACGCTCCACCCCGTCTTCGCCACCCAGCCGAGGTGCGTCTCCAGCACCTGGCCGATGTTCATCCGGGACGGCACACCCAGCGGGTTGAGCACGATGTCGACCGGCGTGCCGTCCTCCAGGAACGGCATGTCCTCGATCGGCAGGATCTTGGAGATGACGCCCTTGTTGCCGTGCCGGCCGGCGAGCTTGTCACCGTCCTGGATCTTCCGCTTCTGGGCGACGTAGACCCGGACCAGCTCGTTGACGCCCGGCGGCAGCTCGTCGCCGTCCTCGCGCGAGAAGGTACGCACGCCGATGACCGTGCCGGTCTCGCCGTGCGGCACCTTCAGCGAGGTGTCGCGGACCTCGCGCGCCTTCTCACCGAAGATCGCGCGGAGCAGCCGCTCCTCCGGGGTCAGCTCGGTCTCGCCCTTGGGCGTGACCTTGCCGACCAGGATGTCGCCGGGGACGACCTCGGCGCCGATCCGGATGATGCCGCGCTCGTCGAGGTCGGCGAGCATCTCCTCGCTGACGTTCGGGATGTCGCGGGTGATCTCCTCCGGGCCCAGCTTGGTGTCCCGGGCGTCGACCTCGTGCTCCTCGATGTGGATCGAGGTGAGCACGTCCTGCTGCACGAGGCGCTGCGACAGGATGATCGCGTCCTCGTAGTTGTGGCCCTCCCAGCACATGAACGCCACGAGCAGGTTGCGCCCGAGCGCCATCTCGCCCTCGTCGGTGCACGGACCGTCGGCGATGACCTGGCCGGCCTCGACGCGGTCGCCCTCGAAGACGACCGGCTTCTGGTTGACGCAGGAGCCGGCGTTGGAGCGGCGGAACTTGTGCAGCAGGTACGTGCGGCGGTGGCCGTCGTCCTGGTGGATGGTGATGTAGTCGGCGCAGAGGTCCTCGATGACGCCGCCAACCTCGGCGACGACCACGTCACCGGCGTCGACCGCGGCACGGTATTCCATGCCGGTGCCGACGAGCGGGGACTCGGCCTTGACCAGCGGCACCGCCTGGCGCTGCATGTTCGCGCCCATCAGCGCCCGGTTGGCGTCGTCGTGCTCGAGGAACGGGATCATCGCGGTCGCGACCGAGGTCATCTGCCGCGGCGACACGTCCATGTAGTCGACGGCGCTCGGCACCACGTCCTCGGTCTCGCCGCCCTTACGGCGGCACAGGACCCGGTCCTCGGCGAACGTGCCGTCGGCCTTCAGCGGCGCGTTCGCCTGCGCCTTGACGAACCGGTCCTCCTCGTCCGCGGTCAGGTAGTCGATCTGGTCGGTGACCCGACCGTCGACGACCTTCCGGTACGGCGTCTCGATGAAGCCGAACGGGTTGACCCGGGCGAAGGTGGACAGCGCGCCGATCAGGCCGATGTTCGGGCCTTCCGGCGTCTCGATCGGGCACATCCGGCCGTAGTGGGACGGGTGCACGTCGCGGACCTCGAAGCCGGCCCGCTCCCGGGACAGACCACCCGGGCCGAGCGCGCTCAGTCGGCGCCGGTGGGTCAGGCCCGCCAGCGGGTTGGTCTGGTCCATGAACTGGGACAGCTGCGACGTGCCGAAGAACTCCTTGATCGCCGCCACCACGGGACGGATGTTGATCAGGGTCTGCGGCGTGATCGCCTCGACGTCCTGGGTGGTCATCCGCTCGCGGACGACGCGCTCCATCCGGGACAGACCCACCCGGACCTGGTTCTGGATCAGCTCACCCACGGTACGCAGACGCCGGTTGCCGAAGTGGTCGATGTCGTCGGCCTCGTAGCCGTCCTCACCGGCGTGCAGCCGGCAGAGGTACTCCACGGTGGCGACGATGTCGTCCTCGGTCAGGGTGCCGGTCGTGATCGGCACCTCCAGCTCGAGCTTCTTGTTGAACTTGTAACGACCGACCTTGGCGACGTCGTACCGCTTCGGGTTGAAGAAGAGGTTGTCGAGCAGGGTCTGGGCGTTCTCGCGGGTCGGCGGCTCGCCAGGGCGGAGCTTCCGGTAGATGTCGAGCAACGCCTCGTCCGCGCCGGCGATGTGGTCCTTCTCGAGCGTGGTCATCATCAGCTCGGACCAGCCGAACCGCTCGCGGATGCGCTCGGCGGACCAACCGACGGCCTTGAGCAGGACGGTGACGGCCTGCCGGCGCTTGCGGTCGATGCGGACGCCGACCGTGTCGCGCTTGTCGATGTCGAACTCCAGCCAGGCGCCCCGGCTGGGAATGACCTTGACGCTGGTGAGGTCACGGTCGGAGGTCTTGTCCGGCTGCTTGTCGAAGTAGACGCCCGGGGACCGGACGAGCTGGCTGACCACGACGCGCTCGGTGCCGTTGATGATGAAGGTGCCCTTCGGCGTCATCATCGGGAAGTCACCCATGAACACCGTCTGGCTCTTGATCTCGCCGGTGGTGTTGTTGGTGAACTCCGCGGTCACGAAGAGCGGGGCGCAGTAGGTCAGGTCCTTCTCCTTGCACTCCTCGATCGAGGCCTTGACCTCGTCGAAGCGCGGAGCCGAGAAGGAGAGCGACATGGTGCCGGAGAAGTCCTCAATGGGACTGATCTCGTCGAGGATCTCCGCGAGACCCGAGCGTGCGTGCGGGTCGTCCGCCGACCGGCCCTGCCAAGCCTCGTTGCCGACGAGCCAGTCGAAGGACTCGTTCTGGATGGCGAGGAGGTTGGGGACCTCGAGGTGTTCGGTGATCCTGCCGAATGAAACTCGGCGGGGAGCGAATGCGCTCGACGTACGACTGGTCTTCGCAGGGCGGGAAGCTGCCAAGATGCGTCCTTCCGAGGACCGGTGCTGCAGAACGGCTGGTACGCGTGCACTCCAATGACCCCACCAGAAATATCCGTAAACGGACATTTCCGAGCAGGGGTCAAGTCGGAAGGCAGCGCAAACTAGCAGTGTAGCCGAGAGGCTAACCGCTGTCCAGCCCAACCCGCAGGTCGTCGCGGAACGTGCCTCGGGACCCCTGAACCGGGGTCGAACCGGGCCGCTCGGAACGCGACGTTCCTGCCGGGCCGCTCAGGTGCCGCGGCCAATGGTGTCGCCGCTGCCATTACCCAAGTGGTGGCCGTTGCAAGCGCGGAAGGTCTTGCTGTGTCAGCGTGCCTGTCAGGCCGGGGCCGCGTCAAGGCCCGGCATCCGGGTCGCCGCTTCTTTCCCACCGACGGGCTACTCCCGGGCCCCGGTCGCCGACCGTGGCGGCGCGTCGACGCCCTGCTCACCGCCCCTGTCGCCGGATCCACCACGAAGGCGGGCGGCGATCCAGTGTCGGATCACCGCCCGCCGCGACGCGATGTGCCCCGGCTCACCGAGCCGGACACGCGCCTGGTGGTACGTCAGGTCACTTGAGGGTGACCTTGGCGCCCTCGCCCTCGAGCTTGGTCTTCGCCTTCTCGGCGGTCTCCTTGTTGGCCTTCTCCAGGACGGCCTTCGGAGCGGCCTCGACCAGGTCCTTGGCCTCCTTGAGGCCCAGGCCGGTCAGCTCACGCACGACCTTGATGACCTGGATCTTCTTGCCGCCGTCAGCCTCAAGGATGACGTCGAACTCGTCCTTCTCCTCCTCGACCGGAGCGGCGGCGGCCGGGCCGGCCGGGCCGGCGACGGCGACCGGAGCGGCCGCGGTGACCTCGAAGGTCTCCTCGAACTGCTTCACGAACTCGGAGAGCTCGATCAGCGTCATCTCCTTGAACGCGTCGAGCAGCTCGTCGGTGCTGAGCTTCGCCATGTCTGGCGTCCTTTCCTGAATCTGTTAGGTAAGAACTGGGTGCGCCGCGGGGCCTCAGGCCGCCTCGGCGCCCTCCTTCTCGCGCTTGTCCTGCAGGGCGGCCGCCAGACGGGCGGTCTTCGACAGCGGGGCCTGGAACAGGGCCGCGGCCTTGCTCAGGTTGCCCTTCATCGCGCCGGCCAGCTTGGCCAGCAGCACCTCACGGGACTCCAGGTCGGCGAGCTTCGTGACCTCGGCCGCGGTAATGGCCTTGCCCTCGAAGACACCGCCCTTGATGACGAGCTTCGGGTTGGCCTTCGCGAAGTCGCGAAGCCCCTTCGCCGCCTCGACGACGTCGCCCGAAACGAAAGTCAGCGCGGTAGGACCGGTGAACATCTCGTCGAGGCCGGAGATACCAGCGTCGGTCGCGGCACGCTTCGCGAGCGTGTTCTTCGCAACCGTGTAGCTGGTCTCCTTGCCGAGCGAGCGCCGCAGCTGGGTGAGCTGGGAAACCGTCAGACCGCGGTACTCGGTCAGCACCGTGGCACCCGCGTTGCGGAAGCTCTCGGTCAGCTCAGCGACGGCCGTGGCCTTGTCGGCCCGGATCGGCTTGTCCGCCATGTCCCTCCTCTCTCGTTACTCGAGGCCGGTCACCGTCGTCGGCCGGAGCTTTCGACGGGGGCGCAGGTGCCACGACAACGAGAAAGGCCCCGGCGCAGGGCGCACGGGGCGAGGGCCGGCACACGGACACGGTCGGCGGACCATGCTCAGCACCGATTTTCGCTTACCGCCCTGCGCGGGTCGCCCGTAGTCGCGGGACCTTCGACCGTGCCGAGGCACGGTGACCAGCGGTCTCTGGGTGGAACTTCGCGGCCAAGGTTACGCGAGGAGCCCCGCGACCACCAAATCGCCCCCCGGTGGGCCGGGTCACTCCCCGCACGCCGAGGCGCCGACGGTCAGGGCCGGTGGCGCCGTGGCTGGCGCCGCCGGTGGCGCCGCCGCCACAGGTACGCCGCCGCGGCCGCCGCGCTCCAGGCCGCGGCCCAGGCGGTGAGCAGGCCCACCGTCGACGCGGCCAGGCCGTCGGCGGCGGCCCGCGCGGTGGCCATCACCGGCGGCGCCAGCCACGGCGCCACCGAGCCGCTCAGGCCGAGGACGACCGCGCCGACCCCGCCGAGCGCGAGCACCGCGACGCCGTAGCCGGCGCTACCCGTGGAGGCGCGGCTGGCCAGCGCCCCGAGCGCCACCGCCGCGGGTACGGCCAGCAGGTGCGCCCACAGCCCGACGGCGATCCCCACCGGCACCGACCGGTCGCCCGGCCCCACCGGACCTGCGACCCCGCCCACCAGCCACGGGAAGACCAGCGCGACGGCCACCGTGCCGAGCCCGGCCACGCCGGCCGCCAGCAGCCCGGCCAGTCGCTCCCGGCGCACCCCGACGAGCGCCTGCGCCAGCCGGCGCTGCACGTCCGGCTCGACGTCCAGCAGCACCTTGGTCTGCCAGGCGAGCACCGGGAAGAGCACCACCGCCGAGACGCCGTACGCCTCCCCCGGCTGCGCCCGGCCGCCGCCGTAGAGGACGCCGAGAGCCACCAGGCCGGCCAACAGCGGGGCCAGCGCCCGTCCCGTACGCAGGAAGCCCGCCAGGCGCAGCCGGAGCAGCGCGGTCACCGCGGCCCCCCGGTGGTCCCACCCGTGGCCTCTGGCGCCCGGGCGACGGGCGGCGCGGCGGGGTGCACGGACCCCGTCGGCGGGCCCTCGGCGTCGTCCGGGGCGACCATGCCGGGTCGGGTGGGCCTGCGTACGCGAAGGATCCGGTGCCCCTCGGCGCGCAGCCGGGCGACGGTGCCATCGACCCGCGCCGCCGGGACCGCGACCTCGACCACCGCCAGCGCCGCCTCCGCCGACGGGGCGGCCTCGGTGACCGTGCCGTCCGCCACCGTCCACCGGCGGGCACCCGGCAGCCGGGCGATCTCGCCCCGGTGGTCGCTGACCAGCACCGAACCGCCCGCCGCCGCCACCTCGTCGATCACCTCGGGCACGAGGTCCCGGGTCGCGGCGTCGAGGCCCTCCCAGGGCTCGTCGAGGACCAGCAGGCCGGGCGGACGCAGCATCGCCTGGGCCAGGCCGACCTTCTGGGCGGTGCCCTTGGACAGCTCCGGCAGGCGGACCCGGCGGAAATCGGACAGGCCCAGCCGGGAGGTCCAGTGGTCGACCGCGTGGCCGGCGGCCGCCGGGTCGAGGCCGGCGACACGTCCCATGGCGGTCAGGTAGTGCTCGACGGTGAAGGGTTGGTCGGCCGGGAAGCGCTCCGGGACCCAGCCGACGTGCCGGGGTCGACCGGTGACCCGCCCCCGGCTCGGCCGCAGCACCCCGGCCGCCACCTGGAGCAGGGTCGACTTGCCCACGCCGTTGCGGCCGAGGACGACCACGACCTCACCGGGGCCGATCCGCACCGCGGCTTCCCGCAGCACCCACGGGCCCCGCCGCCGGTAGCGCAGCCAGACGTTCTCCAGGCGCACCGGCCGAGCATGCCACAACCGACACGGAACGGGGCGCCGCCACGATGTGGCGACGCCCCGTCACGGGTACGGGTGCTCAGGCCTCGGCCGGAGCCTCCTGCAGGTTCTTCACCACGTTGGGGTCGACCGGGACGCCCGGGCCCATGGTGGTGGTGAGGGTGACCTTCTTGAGGTACTTGCCCTTCGCGGCGGACGGCTTGGCCCGCAGGACCTCGTCGAGGACCGCCGCGTAGTTGTCGATCAGCTGGGTCTCGGAGAACGAGGCCTTGCCGATGATCAGGTGCAGGTTGGAGTGCTTGTCCACCCGGAAGGTGATCTTACCGCCCTTGATGTCCGAGACGGCCTTGGTGACGTCCATGGTCACCGTGCCGGTCTTCGGGTTCGGCATGAGACCGCGCGGGCCCAGGATCCGCGCGATCCGGCCGATCTTGGCCATCTGGTCCGGCGTGGCGATCGCCGCGTCGAAGTCGAGCCAACCGCCCTGGATCCGGGCGACCAGCTCGTCGGTGCCCACCTCGTCCGCACCGGCGGCGGCGGCCTCCTCGGCCTTCGCGCCGGCGGCGAAGACGATCACGCGGGCGGTCTTACCGGTGCCGTGCGGCAGGTTGACCACGCCACGGACCATCTGGTCCGCCTTGCGGGGGTCGACGCCGAGGCGCATGGCGACCTCGACCGTGGCGTCGAACTTGGCGGAGGTGGTGTCCTTGGCCAGCTTCACGGCCTCGGCGGGGGTGTAGAGCTTCGACCGGTCGATGACCTCGGCGGCCTTGCGGTAGCTCTTGCTGCGCTGCATTTTCTACGTACTCCTGTGGTCTATGGCGGGCGCGACTTCCCGCGCGCCCTCCCACGAACTGATCGGGTGAGTGCTGACCAGCGTCAGTCGTTGACGACGATGCCCATCGACCGGGCGGTGCCGGCGATGATCTTCGCAGCCTGGTCGATGTCGTTGGCGTTGAGGTCGACCATCTTCTTCTCGGCGATCTCACGCACCTGGGCCTGCGACACCGAGCCGACCTTGTCCTTCTGCGGGACGCCCGAGCCCTTCTCCACCCCGGCGGCCTTGAGCAGCAGCCGGGCGGCGGGCGGGGTCTTCAGGACGAAGGTGAAGCTGCGGTCCTCGTAGACGCTGATCTCGGCGGGGACGATGTCGCCCCGCTGGGACTCGGTCTGCGCGTTGTAGGACTTGCAGAACTCCATGATGTTCACGCCGTGCTGGCCGAGCGCGGGGCCGACCGGCGGCGCCGGCGTGGCCTGGCCCGCCTTCAGCTGAAGCGTGAAAGTCTTGACGAGCTTCTTCTTCGGAGGCATGTCTCTTCCTGGGGCTTGGAACTGGGAAAGGTGCCGGCCGCAGGCGCGCACGGTCAGCGCGATGACAGCGGCGACGTTCTAGAGTAGCGCAGCGTCCCGCCGCCGCCTGCGCCGAGGTCGGGCGGGGGGCGGAACAGGTACGCCGGCGGCGGGCCGCTGCCCACCGCCGGCGCTCCCGACGTCAGATCTTGGCGACCTGGTTGAAGTTCAGCTCCACCGGCGTCTCGCGACCGAAGATCGACACCAGCACCTTGAGCTTCTGCTGGTCGGCGTTGATCTCGCTGATCGTCGCCGGCAGCGAGGCGAAGGCGCCGTCGGTGACGGTGACCGAGTCGCCGACCTCGAAGTCGAGGACCTTGATCTCGGGCTTGGCCTTCTTCTGCTCAGTCTCGATGGCCGGTGCCAGCCACTTCAGCACCTCGTCGAGGGAGAGCGGGGCCGGGCGGTCGGCCCGGTCCGTCGCGCCCACGAAACCGGTGACACCCGGCGTGTTGCGCACGCAGGAGTAGGACTCGGCGGTCAGCTCCATCCGGACCAGGATGTAGCCCGGGAAGACCTTGGCCTGGATCTGCGACCGCTTCCCGTTCTTGACCTCCACCTCTTCCCGGGTCGGCACCTCGACCTGGTAGATGTAGTCCTCCATGTCGAGGCTCGTGATCCGGGTCTCGAGGTTGGTCTTGACCTTGTTCTCGTAGCCGGCGTACGAGTGCACCACGTACCAGTCGCCCGGCGCGTAGCGCAGCTTCTGCCGCAGCTCGGCGACCGGGTCGTAGTCCTCGTCCGGCGCGGGCTCGGTGGTGGGGAACTCCGGCTCGCTGGCGGCCTCGACCGACTCGTCACCAGCCGCCGTCGCCACCGTGGACTGCTCGTCCGTGGTCTCGGCGGTCTCGTCGTACTCAGGCACGCTCGCTCACTTCCGTCACTATCGGCTCAGTCGGCCGGTCAGCTGGGGTTGCCGAAGACCCACAGCACGCCCTTCGCGAAGGCGAAGTCAAGGCCGGCCACGATCGTCAGCATCACCGTGACGAAGGCGACCACCACGGCCGTGTAGGTCAGCAGCTCCTTGCGGGTCGGCCAGATGACCTTACGCAGTTCCGCCACGACCTCGCGGATGAATCGGGCGATGCGGCCGAACAGACCGACCCGGTCGGTTTCCGCCTTGGTCTTCGGCTTGCTGTCCGCCGAATCCGCCTTCGCCCGCGACCGCGTCGCGGTGCCGCCACGGGATACCGGCTCCTCGGCGTCGGTGGCGTCGTCATCGGCCACGTCGTCGACGACCTCGTCGTGCAGACGGTCGTCGCCGGCGTCCTCGCCGCGCCGCTTCTTGTCGGCCACTTCGCCCTCCGTCGCGGGATGTCGGGGTCGCACGCTGTCGGGCGTGCGCGGCGTTTGGTCACGCCGGCCGGGCCAACCGTCCCGCGACGGGCCGCGGCCGGCGGATCAGCCGGGAGGGCCCGAATGCCTCGGGGCCACCCCGCCGATGCCACCACCACGGGCCGGACGCCGCCGTAAGGCGGCGCGACCCACGGGAACGGTCAGGCCTGAGGCGCAGGGGTGACAGGACTTGAACCTGCAGCCTGCGGTTTTGGAGACCGCTGCTCTGCCAATTGAGCTACACCCCTGTGCGGCAATGCTCGCCCCGCCCGGTCATACACGACCGTGCAGGGGTTACTTGCCCCACGGCGGACCAGTGTACGGGTAGCGGCACCACTTTCCCAACCGGTCTGCCCCTCGCGCGTCGGAAGCCTGGTCAGCGGGCCGTCCGGACGGTCGCGCGAGCCTGCGAGAGCACCTTCTCCCCCCGGCAGACGGCGGTCACGTCGAGCCTGGTCAGGCCGTCCTCGGTGACCTCCCGGACCACGGCCGTGACCTCGATCTCGGTGCCCTCGTCGTCGTCCGGGACGACCACCGGCCGGGTGAAGCGGACGTTGTAGTCGACGATCGCGTCGGGCGCCCCGGCCCACTCCGCCACCGCGCGGCCGACCAGCGCCATGGTGAACATGCCGTGGGCGATCACGCCGGGCAGACCCACCTTCGTGGCGGTCCGGTCGTTCCAGTGGATCGGGTTGAAGTCCCCCGAAGCGCCGGCGTAGCGGACCAGGTCCGCGCGCGTCACCCGGAACGTCCTGGCTGGCAGCTCCATCTCAGCCCTCCCCGCGTACG
This sequence comes from Micromonospora sp. DT62, assembly GCF_049847285.1. Taxonomy (NCBI): domain Bacteria; kingdom Bacillati; phylum Actinomycetota; class Actinomycetes; order Micromonosporales; family Micromonosporaceae; genus Micromonospora; species Micromonospora sp. DT62. The sequence continues at coordinate 42,570 of NZ_JBNCOB010000016.1, read as the reverse complement.
ACGAGCTTCGACCAGACGGTCACGACCGGCTCGCCGGCCGGGGTGGCGACCTCGGTGCGGGTGGTCAGGAAGCCATGCCCGCCACGGCTGCTGACGTCGTCGATGACGCTGACGCAGACCAGCTCGTCCCCCGCCACCACCGGCCGGGTGTAGGCGAAGCGCTGATCGCCGTGGACGACGCGGCTGTAGTCGACGCCGAGGGCCGGGTCGTCGATGATCTGCTGGTTGGCCGCCATCGTGAGCACGATGGGGAAGGTCGGCGGGGCGACCACGTCGGGGTGGCCGAGCGCGCGGGCGGCCTCCGGTTCGTGGTGGGCCGGATCGGCGGCGCCGATCGCCGTGGCGAACTCGCGGATCTTTTCTCGGCCCACCTGGTAGGGGGCGGTCGGCGGATACGTCCGGCCGACGAAGGACGGGTCCAGGGACATGCCGCGAACCTACACGCAAACGCCGATCGCCGATCCGTACGGTCGGCGGCGGCCGGAGCCGCGCCGTCCCTACGGACCGGCGATCGGGAAGTGCCTGAGGACCGGGCCGGCGGTGCCGGCCGTGGGTCAGCGGGTCTCGCGGTGGACCGTGTGCTTGCCGTCCCGCGGGCAGAACTTCTTCAGCTCGATGCGGTCGGGGTCGTTACGACGGTTCTTGCGCGTGATGTAGTTGCGCTCCTTGCACTCCACACACGCCAAAGTGATCTTCGGCCGGACATCGGTCGCCTTCGCCACGGCGGAGTGCCTTCCTCGCTACGGGTAACAACTACGGCGCATCAGCCTACGCGCTGATGGCGCGGACATGCAAAGTGGGCGCCAATGGCGCCCATCCCACCGACCGCCGGGAGCTGGCCCGGTGGACGAGAGTAGCGGTGGCCGGACTTGAACCGGCGACACAGCGATTATGAGCCGCTTGCTCTACCATCTGAGCTACACCGCCGTGGCGGGTCCAGCCGGACCCTCTGAGCCCCCTTACGGAATCGAACCGTAGACCTTCTCCTTACCATGGAGACGCTCTGCCGACTGAGCTAAGGGGGCCTGCGCGATCTCCCCGGGGGGTGACGCGCAGGGGATACATTACACGGCCGTACGGCGCAGATGAAATCGGATCCCCTACCGGAGCGTTTCCGCAGTTCAGGGGACGGCCCGCAGCCGGGGCAGCTCCCCCGGCGAGATCGTGTCCGGGTCCACCTGGGCGCCGAACCAGGCCTCCAGCCGCTCGTACGGCAACGGGCGGCTGAACAGGAAGCCCTGGCCGATCTCGCAGCCGATGTCCTGGAGCAGCTCCAGGGTCAGCTCACTCTCCACGCCCTCGGCGACCACGGCCAGGCCGAACTGCTGGGAGAGCGTGACCACCGCGTTGACGATCGCCAGGTCGCCCGGGTCCGTCGCCATGCCCTGCACGAAGGAGCGGTCGACCTTCACCTCGTGCACCGGCAGGCGGCGCAGGTGGGCCAGGGACGAGTCGCCGGTGCCGAAGTCGTCCACCGACAGCCGTACGCCGAGGTCCCGCAGTCGCCGCAGGGTCGGGATGGGCCGGTCGGTGCCGTCCAGCACCCCGGCCTCCTTGATCTCCAGCGTGAGCAGCTGCGGCGGCACGCCGTACTCGTCGAGCAGTTCCTTCACGCGGGCCGGGAAGTGCTGGTCGGTGAGCGTACGCGCGGAGAGGTTGACCGCGACGGCGAGCGGCTGGCCGGCGTGCGTCCAGTCCCGGCTGCGCCGCAGCCCCTCGCGGAGCACGAACTCGGTGAACCGGCCGAGCTGGCCGGTGTGCTCGGCCACCGCGACGAAGTCCTCCGGGGCGACCGTGCCGTGCGCCGGGTGCTCCCAGCGGGCCAGGCACTCCACGCCGACCAGCCGGCGGTCGCGCAGCGTCACCTTGGGCTGGAAGTAGACCTCCAGCTCGTCGGCGTCCAGCGCGCGCCGCAGGTCGCCGGCGAGGCCGAGCCGCCGCAGCGACCGGGACTCCAGCGTCGGGCTGAACAGCTGCACGCTCCCCGGCACGGACTTGGCCGCCGTCGCCGCCAGGTCCACCCGTTGCAGCAGGGACGCGGCGTCGCTGCCGTGGTCGGGGTGCACGGCGACACCGACCGCCGTGTCCACGTCGAGGGTGAGCGCGTCGAAGACCATCTCGTCGCGGATCTGCTCGCGCAGCTGCGCCGCCAGTTCCATCGCCGCCTCGGCGCTCTCCAGCCGCAGCGTCACCAGGAACTCGTCCCCGCCGGCCCGCCCGACCAGGGCCGACGAGGGTACGCAGGAACGCAGCCGGTTGGCGACCTCCACCAGAACCTTGTCGCCGGCGGCGTGCCCGAGCGACTCGTTGACCTGGCGCAGCCGGTCGACGTCGAACAGCAGCAGGGCCACCACCTCGCCGGGTGCCCGGATCTTGACGGCCTCCTCCAGCGCGCCCGTGATCCGCCGCCGGTTGGGCAGCCTGGTCAGCGTGTCGTGGCTCGCGTCGTGCCGGAGCCGGTCGACCAGCCGCGAGTTCTCCAACGCCACCGCCGCGTGCGCCGCCACCGTCTCGAAGAGAGGCACGTCGGTGCGGACGAAGTAGTTGCTGTCCCCCAGCCGGTTGGCCACCTCCAGCGTCCCGATGACCGCCTGGCCGGACCGCAGCGGCAGAACGATCACGTCCTTGACCCGGTGCGTCGAGAGCGGGGCCCGCAGGTCTCCGTCGGTCGTCAGTCCTCGGCCGACAGCCACGGTGCGGCCCTCGTCGCGCGCCCGTTCCCGCAGGGCGGCCGGGGTCTTGGCGAAGTCGAGCAGGCCGGAGGCGTCGTTGCGGGCGGTCAGCAGCACCTCGGGGTGCCGGCCCTGCGCCGGCAGCCAGAGCGTGGCGTACTCCGCCTGCATGAGCGCGCGCACGCGGCCCAGGAGGGCGTCGGGCAGGGTGCCGTACTCGCCGCGCTCGCTCACCGCGCGGCTCAGCTCGTACATGTCGGTCAGGGTGCGGTGCTGCCGGAAGAACTGCGCGTACGCCCGGTAGACGAAGGCCAGCGCGACGAGGAGCGCCCCCAGCAGCAGCAACGACCACCAGGTGGCTTCGATGAGGATGAGGACGATGATGCCGATGGCAATATTGATCATCGCTGCCAGGAGCCCCGGCATCGACTGCCGGAACGCGCCCCGGCCCGCCTGCCAGCCCTGCAACAGCGTGTGCACGCCGGCGACCGAGGCCATGCTCAGCAGGTTCACCATGCTGGCCGCAAAGAACAGCTTGAGCCAGGTGGCCGGGCCGACATCCTCGACGGGCGGCAGGGCCTGGAGCACGAGGACGGCCAGGGACGAACCCGCGGCCGCGCGGCCCACGTTGAACCAGAACTTCGTCGGGCCGAACCGGTGCCTGAGGTGCGACACGGCCGACGCGACCGTGTAGATCATGACAACCGTCAGCGGTTCGACGAGATAGAACGCCAGGACCAGTGGGATCTCGGTCAGCGTCACGCCGAGGGACTGCCGCCGAACGGTGAAGTTCAGTACCGGGATCCCGGCGGCCACCATGGCCACGAGAAGTGGCAGCGCGAGCGACCACCCGCCGAACGGCTGCGGCGCGACCAAGCCGACCGCCGTCGTGCAGACGATGGCGATCAGGGCCAACGGCCCGGTGATCAGCCACGCGTATTCAGTCGAGCGGGGGCCGGTGGGGCCACGACCCGCCATCCCGTGCCCCCTTACCGGCCCGCCGGTGTCACGTCATCGAGCGGTGGTCACTCAACGAGGCGCGGGCATGTTCCAGATGATGTCGGCGGTCTGGAGATCTCCGAATCCCTGGAGGTCACCGACCAGGACGCCGCTCGCGAGAACGGCGAGCGCGAAAAGCGAGCCAAGCAGCTGGCCGAGCTTTCGACGAGACATGGTTGCTCCTGCAGGGGAAGTGTCACGGGGATGGTGGAGGTTCCACGATCGTGCCACAAGGCAGGTACCCAGAAAAGCGGTGCGCGTACCGCCGGGCCGAGCGTCGGCGACGTTCCGCCGTTCGGCCCAGGGGCCATCCCGGCCAAGCCCTGATCACGGGGGCTGAAGTTGGCACCTTGCACTTCGCACATTGCGGATTGCGACCTTCCGCGCAATTCGGGGAAGGTCCGGGAGTCCGGGCGTACCCACCTTCATCGTGGGTGACCCCCCGCCGAGGAGGAGGCCCGACCGGACATCGACCACCATACTCGTTCTGCGCCAGCACGCCAGGGCTGAGACGACGGACCGACAAAGCTTCCCCACGAACCCAGGTGGGAGCAGCGGAAGACGGCGGCAGGTGAACGTCCGTGGCCGCTATCTGCCGCAGGCTGGGCACCGATCGCGCACCGGTACCACCGGGGTGTCGGCCGTCGCGCCGGAACGTGCCCGGACTGCGAGCGCCGCGGCCAGAGGCGCCGCGCCTGCGAGAAGGACGGCGACCGCAGTCCCGGCGCCGACGCGGAAGTCGGCATGGTCGGCGCCGACCACGGGCGCGACGTTCTCGGTCAGGGGCCCCAGGGCGAGCAGCCCGACGGGGGTGAGCAGGACGAGAAGAGCCCGGTCGAAGGCCAGACCGATGGCCGCCACGCGTCGACAGGCTTCTGTCAGGTGACGTTCGGGCTGCGGCGCTCGATGAGGGTGACGTCGCGCCATGTTCCGTGGTGGCGGCCGACGCGTTCGCGGGTGCCGACGGTGCGGAAGCCGCAGGCGGTATGCAGGGCGAGGCTGGCGGTGTTCTCGGGAAAGACGCCGGATTGGATGGTCCAGATGCCGGCCTGCTCGGTGGAGGCGATCAGGGCGTCGAGCAGGAGACGGCCGACTCCATGGCCGCGGGCGTCGGGGTGGACGTAGACGGAGTGCTCGACCACCCCGGCGTAGACGCACCGGTCGGAGACCGCGGAGCAGGCAACCCAGCCGAGGACCCGGCCGGTGGGGTCGACGGCCACCCAGCGGTGACCGGGCAGCCGGCTGGCGGTGAACTGCTCCCAGGTGGGCGGCTCGGTCTCGAAGGTGGCGTTGCCGGTGGCGATGCCGAGCCGGTAGATGTCCAGTACGGCGTCGGCGTGCTGATCGCCAATGGCGGCGATGGTGATGCCGGTGGCGCTGGCGGGGACGGTCATCGGTTCTCCCGGGCGAGGTGCGGCACGACGACGGCGTCGGCGGAGTCGGCGGCGTGGGGGTACCAGGCGGCGAGCGCGGCGACGGCGACCAGGCCGCCGACGAGCTGGGCGGCGACGAAGCCGGGCACCGACGCCGGGGCGATGCCGGCGAAGGTGTCGGTGAACGCGCGACCGATGGTGACAGCGGGGTTGGCGAACGAGGTCGACGAGGTGAACCAGTAGGCCGCGCCGATGTAGGCGCCCACGGCGGCAGGGGCCACAGTCGTACGGCCGGTGTGGGCGAGGGCGAAGACCAGGACGACGAGACCCGCCGTGGCGACCACCTCGGCCAGCCACAGGTTCCCGCCGGTCCGCTCGGTACGCGACCAGGCCACGGCCGGCAGGTCGAACATCAGGCCAGCCAGCACCGCCCCGGTGATGGCTCCACCTGTCTGGGCGGCGGCGTAGGCGGCGAGGTCGCGGGCGGTCAGGCTGGTGCCGACGCGGCGGCCGAGCCACCAGTCGACGGCGGAGACGACCGGGTTGAAGTGCGCCCCGGACACCGGCCCGAACATGAGGATCAGCGCGCCCAGGGCGAGGGCGGTGGCGATCGCGTTCTCCAGAAGTTGGAGCCCGACGTCGTTGGGAGAGAGCCGGGTGGCGGCGGTCCCGGAGCCGACGACGGCGGCGACCAGCAGGGCCGTACCGGTGAATTCAGCCGATGCCCGGCGGGCCAGGGTGAGGGTCACGCGGTGGCCTGCGCGGACCCGGCGGGGAGGTCCAGCAGCGCGCCGAGCTGCCGAAATGCTTCCGGGCGGGCCCGGTACCACACCCAGGTGCCGCGACGGTCGGAGTCGACCAGGCCGGCCTCGCGCAACACCTTGAGGTGGTGGGAGATGGTCGGCCCGGACAGGTCGAACGCCGGGGTCAGGTCGCAGACGCAGATCTCCGGTACGGAGGCGATCATCGACATCAGCCGCAGTCGGATCGGGTCACCCAGCGCCTTGAACATCGGCGCGACCACTGCCGCCTGCTCGGCCTCCAGCGGGCGGACCGCGATCGGGGAGCAGCAGGCCACGGCCTGAAGGTCCGCCACCGGCAGCGCTTGTTTCGACATTCCTCTAGGTTGACAGATCTCGAAACAGGGTGCAACGTAGATCCTGCTTCGAAGAACATCTAGGCAAGCCGTCGTCCCAACACCCACGTTTGAGACGTGACGCTCTGCGAGCCGTGGGGGCGGTCTGCACTGCGGATTGCCACGCCGGCGACCGTTACGAGCGCGCCCGCACCACCGCTCTCACCAGCCACCACATCCGCTGAATCCGTCACAGGAGGGGAACCATGTCCCGCGTCCAGCTCGCCCTGCGTGTATCCGACCTCGAAGGCTCCATCGCCTTCTACTCGAAGCTGTTCGACACCGAGCCGGCCAAACGTCGCCCCGGCTACGCCAACTTCGCCATCGAGAACCCGCCGCTGAAGCTCGTACTTCTCAAGGGCGAAGCCGGCCAGCCCACCGTGATGGACCACCTGGGCGTCGAGGTGTTCAGCACCGACGAGGTCAACGCCGCCACCAGGCGCCTCACCGACTCCGGCCTGATCACCCTGGAGGAGAACAGCACCGAATGCTGCTATGCCCTCCAGGACAAGGTCTGGGTACGCGGCCCCGGCAACGAGCCCTGGGAGGTCTACACCGTCAAGGCCGACTCCGACCAACTGGACAAGGTCACCGAGAACGCGTGCTGCACCCCCGCCACCGACAGGGAAACGGCCACCACCGGAGCCCAGGGAAACTGCTGCTGACGCTGCGAATCCGCGCCCGCCCTCGGCCCAGAGGGTGGGCCGAGGGCGGGCGCGATTGCGCCGGGCGGCCTCGGTCCGCAGAACGCTTGGCGCATCCACTCGGCGGCGGATATCTCGGAGACAACTCCGGCTTGGCAGCGGACCGTGTACCGATGCACAGCGAGAATGCCCTCACCCGCCTTCAGAACGCCGCCATCCTTTGGAGCGTCGGATCGAGTACGGCGGCCGACGTAATCCAGACAGCCTGTGACTGCCTCGTTGCAGGCGTAGACAGTCCAACCCTTCAAATTCTGGCAGGCGTTTCGCCGGCCCGAGGCAGCGAGAATGAGGAGTTGCGCCGTTGGCTCGAAGGCGCACTCGTGGAACTTTCCCTGACCTACTACCGGGAGGGAAGCCGAGAGGGTGAAGAGGATGCCCTCCGGATCATGGCCCGCCGACTGCTCGCACAGACCGTCACGCCTCGCGATCTCTCGTCCTGGGCATACCGGTTCATCACCTATGACGGCACTCCCCTGGCAGCCGATCTGATCGCTCTCGAGAGCGCCTACGACTACGTCGACTCCGTCTACAACGGGCACCCGTACACGGGTACAACGACTGCGGAGCTCGACGCAGACGTCATCGCAGAAGCTCGGCGTTTGATCGGCGACGCCACAGCCGAGAGCAGCTGAACCACTGACGTTCATCCGAAGGCGTCGCCGCTCTTGTCGTTCATGATGTGGTTCCCCCCTTGGATCCCTGGCCCGGCAGGCGTCGTCCGAGGTAGCGCCATGCGGGCCGCCCGCGACCCCGGCTGAGGGTTGGCAGTCAGGGCCGGGGGCGTCAGGGAACAGGACGGGCAGGGTCGGAGCCGTCATCGATTCACCCCCGCCTTGAGCCGAATGCGGTGGTGCCGGTCGCTGGTCCGCCGGTACTGTCCGGGCTCACCATGAACCCGAACGGCGAGGTCGAGATGAACAGCGGTGGCGGAACGACGGTGCTGTGGCGCCCGACCGGACCGGAAGAACTCGGCCTCGTTCGCGACTCGGGATGGCGAAAGTGGCCGCCGCGACTGCCGGACCAGCCGATCTTCTACCCGGTCCTCAACGAGGACTACGCGGTCATGATCGCCCGAGACTGGAACGTGCCCGCTTCCGGCGTCGGGTACGTGACCCGCTTCCACGTCGACACGGACTTTCTCAGCCGCTACCCGGTGCGGCAGGCCGGTGGTGACACCATCCTGGAGCTGTGGGTGCCAGCCGAGGAGCTAGACAAGTTCAACGCGCACATCGTCGGGCTGATCGAGGTCGTGCACGAGTTCCGGTAGCCGAACGGCGGCATGCATGGCCGTCATCGGATGATCCCGACAGCCTAGGGCCGCTTGGGCTGTACGACGGGAGGCAGAACCCGCAGCCGGGGCTGGGGCGGACCGCCGGGGCGGGCACGGTCCGCTCAGCCGATCGCTGCGAGGGCGAGGGTGAGCCGGCCGGCGGCAAGCCGCCGGACCGCCGCCCCCAAGAGCGGCACGATCAAGGCCAGGCGGTACGGAAACCGAACGGATCGGCGTGGTCGGCGCTCAGGGCTTCCGACTGCCGCCCGAGTCCAACCCCGGGACTGACTTGCACCCGGCCCATCTCCTGCGGCTAACTACCCCCAGCGCGGTGCCTCATCCGGTCGTCACACGCACGACCCGCGTCAACCCCATAGGTACCAACAGCACCAGCAGTCACATCCTCAGCGGTGCCCTCTAAAGAATGATCGGCCCGTCCACAATCCTGCCCAGAACGAGTCGTAGACGGCTGGACCAGTCGGACTCCGCTAGATCAACGACAACGGCCCCCGATCAGCATTCCTGCTGGTCAGGGGCCGTTAGTGCTCCTGGTGGCGGGTAGAGGATTCGAACCTCTGTAGCTTTCGCGACGGATTTACAGTCCGCTCCCATTGGCCGCTCGGGCAACCCGCCAGGGCACCCCACCGCGTCGTAACGCGGCAGCGGAAGCAAGGATAGCGGCTCACCCCGGCCTCGGCGCAACCGGGTACCGTCAGGGGGTCGTACCGCTGGTCAGCGGGGGACGAAGGACCACAGACCGCCGGACAGCAGGAGCATCAGCATGGCAGCGAACCCGTCGTTCGACATCGTGAGCAAGGTCGACCGTCAGGAGGTCGACAACGCTCTCCGTCAGGCGGAGAAGGAGCTCGCGACGCGGTTCGACTTCCGGGGCACCGGCGCCGAGATCTCCTGGTCGGGCGAGGAGGCGATCAGCCTCCAGGCGGAGACCGAGGAGCGGGTGCGGGCGGCGCTGGAGGTCTTCAAGGAGAAGGTGATCAAGCGGAACATCTCGCTGAAGTCGCTGGACGCCGGTGACCCCCGGTCGTCGGGCAAGATCTTCAAGATCGACTGCAAGGTGATCCAGGGCATCGACTCGGACAAGGCCAAGGCGATCAGCAAGAAGATCCGCGACGAGGGCCCGAAGGGCGTCCAGGCCCAGATCCAGGGCGACCAGCTGCGGGTCACGGGCAAGAAGCGGGACGACCTCCAGGCCGTCATCGCGCTGCTCAAGGGCGAGGACTTCGGCGTCGCCCTCCAGTTCACCAACTACAGGTAAGGAGGCTGCGGCCGGCCTGGTCATCGGGCCGAGCACGCCTTGTCACCTGGGCAGATGTCGTCACCAGTGGTCGTCGTTGGTCGCTCCCGATCGACCTCCGACGGCCTGGTGACGGCCTGGACCTGGTCCTCGTCGAGCCCTTGACTCCCAGGCAACCAACACACCTGCCTGACCTGCTCCTCGCTGGCAGGCGAGCCGCGAGAAGGGTCCTCCGGTGTCCACGGTTGTCCACCGCTGTCGGTCCCGGTCGTCACTCAGTTAGTCACCCAGCTAGACAGGTAGCCGGCGTCAGAACGACGCAAGCGAGACTCGCCGCCCCTGGCCATACTCGTCTGCTTCAACATCTGTGACGACAGCGAAGGCCCCAGGTGGAACGCCGTGCAGCTTCGCGACTCGGGAGGCGACAGCCAACAGGGCTGCCTCGTCCGTACCGCTGATCAAGAAGATGTAGACGTCCTCCCACTCTTCGCCGTCGTCGTAAACCTCCACTTCCCCGCGCTCCTCCAGGTCAACGAGGAAGTCTTCAATGAGCCTTTTCCATCCTGGCGGCGCAGGTGGCTGGCGATCACTGTCGCCTTGCGGCGGAATTGGGGAGCACAACGTGCAGGGGCGAGTTCACTGGCTCCAGCCTTGGGCCTCCGGCGAGCCGTGCATGGCCGCGTGTGACGTCGTGGCAGAAAATAGACGGGTGACGAAGACCTTTGTTGCGCGGCAAGCGGCAGACAGCTCACCTGCACTGCACTACTACGTAGTTCACGACGGCGCCGGCGGGCCGGAGGGCCTGCTGGTTGAGGAGTTCCTGCTCGCGGCGGACTACTCCTCGGCGGGGCTGGTGAGCGGCGGCTGGAGTCGAGAGGAGGGCCAGTGGCGCGACGCTTCGTCCATCAGTCGGCGCTTACGCGTTGACGCCGCGCTGCGGGCCCGAGTGACGCCCGTGGGCCGGGCAGCGGCGGCGGCGTTCTACTGGGATCTCTGCGGTGCCGATCTGCCGGACGAGCCTGAGCTCCGGGCGTGCTTCGGTGGCCTCCCCGCGCAGGCACCGTGTGCCTTGCGGCTGAGCGGTCCCGAGGCCAGGTCGGGATTTCGCGAGACGCGCGTCTATAGGATTCTCTTCGCCGATGAGTTGACCCAGGACGCCCTTGCGGCACTGAGCGAGGCGTGGCAGATGCCGGTCACCGGCGACCTCGCGGATCCCGAGGTGCGCGTTTTGGGTGCGGTGCGTCGCCAGGTTGCCGGCGACGCCTTCCGCTGGGATCTGCGGCGGGTGGCCGCAGGTGCCGCGTGGGGGCTGGACGTGACGTGCGATCTGGTGGGGGAACGTGACGAGGCGGTCGGCGTGCTGCTGCGCGGTCTGACGACGCAGATGCGGCAGCAGGGACTGATCCCCGTTACCGTCGACCGATTTCGCTGAACGTTCTGGCTCCCGTTTGCTCGGCTCTGTTACGGCCAACGGTTCGCCTCGACGTGGTGCAGGACGAGGATGGCCTGCACGATCGGGGTGGCTCGCCGGGGGCAGCAGCGCAGCTTGTTCAGGATCTTCCACGTCTTGAGGGTGGCGATCGCGCGTTCGCCGCGGGCGCGGATCTTTGCGTGGGCGCGGTTGACGGCCCTCTGCCGGCGTGACAGCTTCGGTCGGAAGCGGCGCCGCTTGAACGGGGTGCGGAGGCTGCCGCGGGCTCCTTGGTAGCCCTTATCGGCGAAGGTCATCACGTCTGCCCTGGTCAACGCGTCGATGATGCCGTTGGTTCGGGCTGCGGTCAGGTCGTGGACCGCACCGGGCAGCGCTGGCGAAGCCCAGACAAGTCGGCCAGCGGCATCCGCGATCACCTGCACGTTCACGCCGTGGCGCTTGTGTTTCCCGGAGTAGTACGGCCGCTGGTCGGCGACCCGGTCGATCGTAATCAGGGTGCCGTCCAGGATTGCGTACGCCAGTCGGCGGATCCGTTGGATGGCGGTGGCCAGGCCGTCGGCTGCCGACCTGAGCAGGGCTATTGCTTCCTGCACGTAGCGCCAAGCGGTGGCGACGCCGATCCGGAAGCCGGCCGCGAGTCGGGTGTAGGTGTCGCCGTTGCGCAGGTGAGCGAGAGCCAGCAGCGCCTGCCGGCCGGGGTCGAGGCGTCGCCACCGGGATCGGCGCTGCTTGCGGTGGCCGCGGATGCGTTCGGCGAGGTGGTTCAGGGTGCGGCTGGACAACGGAATCGTGGCGGGGTAGGACAGCATGGCGAGGCTCCCGGTCGGGGCTTCGAGTCTTGGTCGACAGCTGTCCTACCTGGAGCCTCGCACCCATCGATCACCGGGCCTGCCACACCCATCCTGAGCTGCAAGATGAGCTTGGAAAAGGCTCAATGTCCTCGATCCAGGGGAACTGGTAGTCGCCATCGGAGAGACCGCTCGGTGCCACTAGCGGAACGTGAATCTCGACGAGAGTTTTAGCCACCGCGCGATGATGACCCGGCTCAGGGCACAAGTCCAGCGGGTCGACTGACCGAGGAGGACTCCGCCCACACCGGCACCGTCAGGTTGGAAGGTGCCTTGATTCGGAGGCGGCGGGCTCCATCCGCGCTGGTGATCAGCCCGGGTCTTCCGTTGGCCTCGCGACGGATGCCACACGCATACGCCTTTGTTGACCCCTGCTGACCGGACTGCCGGGAACGTAGCGGGCACGGATGACGGCCTGGTCCTGGTCGACGAGCTGCCGAACGTGCGCGTTTTGACCCCTCGCTTGTAAGTTCTGAGCGCTTCGTCCGGCCGCGTTCGCGTACGTCTCTGACGTCGGGCGCTGATCCGTAGCCCTCCGTCGCTGTCCCTCGTCGTCAGGCCCTGTTGCTGTCACCGTTGCTGTCGACAGCAACAGGGCCACTGATTCGCGTCTCGCTGACTCCTTGACCCGCTGCTTAAGTCAATCGAGATGGCTGGGCCATTCGGTATGGGGGAGCAGTTCCCGTAGCCTGGCCGAGCTGGCCTGGCTGAGCACCACCTCGGTGTCGAGATTGGCGGGGTCCATCTGGCGGATGAACTCCCGGCAACGCCCGCATGGCGGGAGTACGCACAAGACGCCCTTATCGTTGCGCCAGACAGCGACGATCTTAATGATCTTGTTTTCACCAGCTGTGACCATGGCAGCGATGGCTGCGTGCTCCGCGCAGAACCCTGTGCCTGAGCCTGTGTCGATGCAGACCCCGGAGTAGAGGTTGCCTGCCTCGGTGACCAGCGTGGATCCCACCTGGCCCATTCGGCGGGTCGCCCCACCGTAGCCGGGCACCGTACGCGGATTGAGCACGGCTTGGGCGGAGGCGATCAGTCGGTCGTTCGAGATGCCATTCACCCGGCGGAACCTATCAGCACGTCGCGTTTCCCATGAGCCCCGATGACAGGCATCGCGACTCTGCTTCCACAGAGCGGTACTACTGCCATCTCGTCGCCGTCGACCCGCCCACTTGGGCAGCGGGCCACCGCCCGGTCCTTCACGTCAAGCGGACCTTGACGCACGTACGGACGGTGCCGGAACAGACTGAGTCGGCTTTCGTGTCGCGGACCGCGCCCCCGGCGGACACCGCCACAGTGGCGCAGTTGACCTAACCTCGCCCGGCACGGACCCGGCTCCCGGGGTCGGAGCTGGCCACCGGCGGCCACCCCTCCCCCTCCCAGGCGAGCAGTTGACCTGACCCTGAGCGGCTGCGGAGCCGGCTCCTGGGCGACCGGCATGCCGCCTCGCGGACACCGCCCCCATGCTTGGGGCTTGCCGCGCGGACCCGGCGCGCGCCCTCTGTGCGCCGCGCTGCTCGGGCGCGGCGCGGCCGGCTGCCGGCCCGCGAACCTCAACCACTCTCGGCGCTACCGTCTGCGGCGGCCCCCGGGCTTCCCGCTCTCCGCGCCAGCCGCCGGGCGTGTTGCGTGGCCGGCGTGGAGCGACAGCGGAGCGTCGGACGCGCGCCCAGGCGGCGGCGCGTGCGGCCCGTTCAGGGCCGCCTTGAAGACGTACAGAAAGTTTGAACCACTTCGCCGGCAGCCGGCCGGCCCTGCCTCGCCACCGTCCGGACACGGGATGGCGTGGGCTGAGTGCGCTCCGTACCCTGACGGCATGGCCGCCTTCGTCGATACCGCCCGGGAAGTTGCGCGACACCTGCTGGAGAAGCCGCTACCTCGTCGGTGGAGTCACGTCCAGGCGGTCGCCGCCAAAGCGGACAGGATCAGCGGGGCGGTTCCCGCCGAGGACCGCGATGTACTCGTAGCCTCCGCGTGGCTGCATGACGTGGGCTACAGCCCCGACTTGGTCGACACCGGCTTTCACTCCCTCGACGGTGGCCGTTGGCTTCGGCGCGAGCAGTTCAATGAGCGGATCGCCGCTCTGGTGGCTCACCACTCCTGCGCGTGGCTGGAAGCGGAAGAACGTGGGCTCGGCGGCGTCCTGGCCGCCGAGTTCCCTCGGGAAGAGACGCCGGTAACCGACGCGCTCTGCTTCTCCGACATGACGACCGGGCCGGACGGGCAAGACTTCGAGGTGCTGGAACGGCTCGCGGAGATCCGGTCGCGGTACGGGCCGGAGCACCTGGTGACCCGGTTCATCCGCCGGGCGGAACCAGAGATGGTCGCCGCCGTGCAGCGAACTCAGCGCCGACTCTCGGGCAGCGTCGCTCAGCCGATGTAGGGCTCGGGGCGTTCCTCGTAGCCGTGGGTGATGCGGAGCAGGGTCGACGGGTGGATGTCGAGCGCGCCCAGCTCGTCGCGGGCGACCCATCGGACATTGCTTGACTCGTCACTCGGCGTCGGGGTGCCGCCGACGGGTACCGCTCGCAGGCAGAGCGAGAACTGCTGTCGTACCTCACCGTCGGAGTAGGCGACTACGTGGCCAGGGTCGGAGTAGACGCCGACCATCCCGGTCACCTCGACCCGCACACCGGTTTCCTCCTGGGTCTCCCTGACCGCGGTTCCTGCGACCGACTCGCCGATCTCCTGGCCGCCGCCGGGCAGTGACCACAGGCCGTTGTCGGTGCGCTGGATGAGCAGCACTCGTCCATCCTCGTCACGCACGAAGACGGAGACAGCCACGACGATGCTGTTGGCCTTTGGCGCGTTCGGGTCGTGGTAGTGCTCGGTTCTTGCCATGCTCCCTAGGCTGCCACCTCGCCTCCTGGCTGAGGCTTCGAGGCCATCAGAACTCGGTCGAAGCTGTCAGAGTAGGTGCCGAACAGGTCGCCGCCGTTGAGCCTGCGCAGGTGCATCACCGGCGCGTGTGGCGCCGGGAACCCGAGCACGTGCATGTTGACCAACATCTCGTCGTCGAACCGGTACATCGAGTTGTACAGCGTCGTGTCGTGGTAGAGCACCTTCACCCCGGGCGCACCCTCAAGCCGGCTGTAGTAGTGCTGCACCTGACGAATCTTTGCGGCCATCACGCCGGGCGCACCTTCCTCGACGCTCTTACGCTCGATCGCGTCGCTGGTCGGGTCGCCTAGCAGGATCGTCACCTTGACGCCGTCAACGGCCTTTTGACGCAGAACGTCGATAAGTCTCGGGTTTTGCTCCACGAGGAAGAGGCCGGCATAGGCCAGTACGTCGATTCGCTTCTCTGCCCGTTCGATGAGTCGGCCCCACAGATCGTATGGGACTGAGGAACGCCGGGAGTAGAGCTGGATCAATTCACTCTGCCCGAGTTTCGACGCCTTCTCCGGGGTCACCGCGTCCGGCCACAGGTAGGGCACGTCTTCGCGCACCACTGCGGCTATGGCGTGCCGGTAACGGGGGTACGGAATCCGATCCTGCGTGATCCACCGTTCCACCGTCTTCGGATCGACGCCGATCTTTTCGGCCACCACACCGGGGGTCAGGCCGTTGCGCAGGATGGCATCGCGTAGCCGGTCGTTTGGCATCCGACCCTCCTCATGGGACGACTAGGGACGAGTAGACCGTAACTTAGACGTCCCTAGTCGTCCAGTCCATCGGTCGGGCTGTCCCACGGATTCCGGGAGCCTTATCCGCAGAGGCCACGAGCAAGAGTCCACCGGGGACAAGCTCAACGACTGGCCCGAGACACAGGAGGTATCTCGTGAAGCTGTACGTGGACACCCAGAGCAAGCAGGTCCAGGTGACGAAGGACCCGGAGCCGAAGAACGACCAGAACGGCAATCAGCGGTCGGAGAAGAACACTGGCCGGCTCATGTGGTCGACCCAGGTCTTCGTTCTCGACGAGACTGGCGGCGAGATCATCACCATCACCACGGCGGGTGAGAAGCCGGGCGTGACGGTGGGACAGCTCGTCGCTGTCGAGCAGTTGGAGGCCATCCCGTGGGCGACCAACGGGCGTAACGGCGTCGCGTTCCGTGCGATCTCGCTGAAGCCGAAGGCTGGCACCTCGGCGGCAAAGTGAGTCCTTCGCTCACCGGTGCTGCGTGAGCCTCTGGTGTCGTACGTGAAGCGGCCTGATGGTCCGCTGATCTGATCCATCTTCGGTCCGGGAGTGTTTCTGGCTCCTACTCTCCCGGCCCTGGCAACCGATGGTTGCCCTTTCGATATGGCGCGGGGTCGGTACTGGCTCCTACACCTGCCGGCCCCGCCTGCCTTCCAACCCGTCTGCCCTCGACATGGGGAGTGGTTGTCATGCTCGTTTCCGCTGTCGTGTTCGCCGTTGTCGCGGCGACGTTCTCCGCCGGTCACCAGGTGGCCGATCACGTGTTCGGTCAGTCCGACAAGCAAGCCGCCCACAAGGCCGCGCCGGGCTGGCACGGCTGGCGTCATCTCCTGGGCCACGTGCTGGCCTACCACCTCGTGGTGGCGGTCATGCTGGCCGTCGCCATCGCCGCGCTGGACCTGCCCGTCACCGCCCTCGGCGTGAGCGCCGGTATGGGTTTCTCGGCCGTGTCTCACGCGCTGCTCGACCGGCGTTGGCTGGTGCGTTGGCTGCTCATCCACACCGGCAGCCCCGATTTCGCCGACCGGCAGTCCCCCATCTGCGGCATGTACCTCGCCGATCAGTCCCTGCACTCGGCGTGCCTGTGGATCTCCGCCCTGCTTGTCGCCTGCCTCTAAACCCCGCGCACACAAAGGAGGCCACGTCATGGCCCGCAAGTTCATCTTCGCCACCGACCCGAACGGCCGATCGCATGAGGTGAAGGTCGACCCGAAGCACATCGACCGTCAGAAGCGCGACCTGGAACGCGCCGGCAACGAGGTCGTCGTCCTCGACGAGGACGAGCGCATCCGCATGGGCCTGATCGCCCAACAGCTGCGTAACCGCTGACACCCGGTCAGCTCAGGAATCGAGCGCGGGGCCGGTACTGGCTCCTACACCTGCCGACCCCGTGCTCTCCAACCCATCCACCCCAACTCGCGATTGGGAGGACGTGTCGTGTCCAAGTCTAGCCCTCGCCGCTCGTTCGGACGGAAGTCCAACGGCACCATCACCGTCATCGAGGCCAAGGTCCACCGCTCCTCGGCCCGCAACGCCCGCCTGGCGTTCATCCTCACCGCCGTCATCACCGGCATCCTGACCGCCGCCGTGGCGACCTCCTACACGCACCCCATCGTGGCCCTGTTCGTCGCCGTCGCTATCGGTGTTCCCCTCGGCGGGCTCGCCTGGGTCCTTGTGCGTATCTGGCCGGTGCTGCGGCTGCTGTGGTGGTGGCTTCCCGAGACCGCGTTGACGGTCCTGGCACTCACCTTCTGGGTGCAGCTGGCCAACCACACCTCGGCGGTCGTGACCCTCGTCATCGTCGCCCTGGTCGTCGGCGTTCCCGCCGCCATCCCGACCGTCCGCCGCCAGGTGGTGGCGTGGGCGTGGTGCCTGATCGTGCGCCACCGGCTGCGCGTGTGCTTCGCGCAGTTCATCATCGCCAACCAGTCCGGCAGCCTGCCGCTGATCCTCTGGGCCCGCCCCACCCCCGTCGGTGAGCGGGTCTGGGTCTACCTACGCCCCGGCCTCTCCCTGGCTGACCTGGAAGGGCGCCTCGACCGCATCGCGGTCACCTGCCACGCCTCCACCGCTCTCGTCGAGCGCGCCTCGGACGGCAACGCCGCGTACCTGCGGTTCGACATCAAACGCCGCGAGGTCCTCACCGCTGAGGTGGGTTCCCCGCTGGTCGACGTCATCGACCCGAGCATCCCGGCCACTGACCGGCCGATGCCGGTCGTGCCGACCGCCTTGGACCTGCCCGACGTTGACGCACCCACCGTCACCCTGCCCACGCAGGGCAAGCCGGCCGCGAAGACGCCGGCCACCACCGCCAACGGCAGCAAGCCCGCGGCTTCCTCGTCGACCGACGCCGACGACGTCTCCGACTGGATCTAACCCACACCCGACCCGGACGCGAGGAGCCCGACGGCTCGTTCGTGTGGTTCCTCGCGCCCACCAAGCCCAAGGAGGGCACCTCATGACCACCATCGCTACCGCCCCGACTGCCGGGGTTCCGGTGGGGCCTGGCCTGTCGATGTTCGACCCCATCTTCGTCGGCATCGACGAGTTCGGTCAGCCCGTCTACATCACCCTCGCCTACCGCAACCTCCTCGCCGGCGGCGAACCCGGCGGAGGCAAATCCGGCCTGCTCAACACCATCGCCGCCCACGCCGCCCTCTCCGTCGACAGCCGCCTTGTCCTGTTGGACGGCAAGCTCGTCGAGCTGGGCCAGTGGGAAGACTGCGCCGACGCGTTCATCGGCCCCGACATCACCGAAGCCCTCACCGTCCTGCGACGGCTGCAAACCGTGATGAACAACCGCTACGCCTGGCTGCGCGCGCACGGGCGCCGCAAGGTGACCGCCCTCGACAACCTGTCGGTCATCACCGTCCTCGTCGACGAAATCGCCTTCTACTCCGCCACCGTCGGCAGCAAGCAGGAACAGGAAGAGTTCGTCGCGCTCCTGCGCGACCTCGTCGCCCGGGGCCGCGCCGCCGGCATCCCCGTGGTCGCCGCCACCCAGCGGCCGTCGTTCGACATCATCCCCACCAGCCTGCGGGACCTGTTCGGCTACCGGGCCGCGTTCCGCTGCACGACTCCGAACAGCTCGAACATCGTGCTTGGTCACGGCTGGGCCGAGCAGGGCTACTCCGCCACCGACATCCAGCCCACCAACCAGGGCGCGGCCTACCTCATCGCCGAAGGCGGCGTACCCCGCCGCATCAAGGTCGCCTACCTCACCGACGCCCAGATCGCCGGCATCGCCGACTACGCCGCCTGGATCCGCCGACCCGGCCGACTCACCACCACACCGGATCTGGCGGTGGCGGCATGACCACCCGCGAACGCGCCAACGCCAAGGCAAACAACCAACGCGCCAACCAGTACACCGAAATGTGGATCGTCGGCAGTCCCGAGGACCTGGCCGTGATGATTCAGGCCGCCTCCCGAACCGGGCGGCTCGTCTTCGTCTCCGCACCCCACCAGATGGGCGGCGACGACACCCGCCACCGCCGCTACCTGCGGCTGCGCTCTTCCTAATCGGCCGACAGGACCGGATCTGCCTCGCAAGCTTCCCGGTCCTGCCGACCACCCGCCAACAGCCCTACCGAAAGGACGTGGCTGCCATGAAGGCTACCCACCAACCGCCCACCGTCCAGGTCAGCCCGGCTGACCTGCTGCGGATGGCTGCCCTCTACCTGCGCCGGCACGGCTGGACCCAGGGCATCTACTACGCCACCACCGACGCCCTCACCTCGCCGGCCTGCGCCGTCGGGGCCATCGGCATGGCTTGCGCCGGAAAGCCGCTCATGCACCCGGTCCTCCTCTCGTCCGCTGACGAGAACACCTACCGGCAGAGCATCGCCGCGCTCGTCGACTACCTCGACGCCTTCGCACCCATCTTCCACATCGACGAAGACGGCCACCTGCTCGATGAGCACACCTCCCCGTACTCGTGGAACGACGACCCCGGCCGCACCGCCGAGCAGGTCATCACCGCCCTTGAGAAGGCCGCTGACGAGTGGGACCGCCTCCACACCCGAGGAGGCGAGAACCGATGAGCACTGTCAAGAAGTCCTTGACGCCTCTTCCTCGACAGCAGCGACGTCGGGAGGTCGTCGAGAACGGCGAATTTGCCTCCTTCACCCGGCGCATCATCCGCGCTCACGGCCGCCGCGTCGCTACCGGTGACGTCGAAGCCCTCCGCGACCTGGTTGCCCTGTCCACCGACCTCGATCAGGCCATCACTGACGCCGTCATCGGGCTGCGGGCCTTCGGCTACTCCTGGGCCGAAATCGGCTCCCGGCTAGGCATCTCCCGCCAAGCCGCCCAGCAGCGCTGGGGAGACCGCCCATGACCACCCTCACCGAGCCGACCGGGCTTGCCTCCCGCTTCTACGACCCGACCGGCAGCCGCTACGGGTTCCCCACCTACCCCTTCCAGTCCGCCCCCGCCGGGCTGGCTACTCGCCGGCAACTACGCGCCGCCGGCCTACGTCCGGGCGGTCATGACCCCGTCGCGCAGATCCTCTGGCGTCGCGGTAAGCGCCTCGCCTACCTCTACCGCCTCGACCTCGCCCAACCCAAGCGCGTCGCCACCCCCGCCCAGCGGGAGGCCATCGCCAAAGCGCTACGTGCCCGGCGGACCTGCCGAACCTGCGGGCTCGTGCAGCCCTACTACATCCCCCGCCGCTACGGCTGCTGCCTCGACTGCCACGGAGGCCACCGATGAACACGCCCAACCCCTGCCCCTGCGGCGACTACTACTGCGCCGACAACACCCCGCTCGCCACCATCGACCGCCGCGACTGCTGCCAATACTGCGGCTTCTACAACTGCGACGTCTGCGGCTGGACCGCCCCCGCACCGACCGGGGGTGACCCGCGATGAAACCCACCGCCGGCACCCGCATCGAGGGCGTTGTCCTGGTCCTCATCCTCCTCACCGTCGCCGGCTTCGCCGGAGCCGCGTCCTTCACCCACGTCAAAGACTGGACCCTCGCCAACTCCCCCACCGGCACCGGGCAGTGGTTCGGCTGGGCCAACGCCGTCATCTCCGAACTCGTCCCCATCGCCTGCCTACTCACCATCCGGCGACGCCGCCGCCTCGGCGCACCCATCGGCTACCCGCTGTTCCTGCTCATCGCCGCTGCCGGCCTCTCCCTCGCCGCACAACTCGCGGTCGCCAAGCCAGGCATCTCCGGATGGCTCCTGTCCGCCGTTCCCGCTCTGGCGTTCATGGCCCTGGTCAAACTCGTCCTCGCCCCGACCCCCACCAGGTCGGAAGACACCACGCCGACCGTCGAGCAGGTCGAGCAGGTCGAGCCGATCCGCGTTCAGGTGGCCGAGCAGGTCACCACCGAACCGGCACCGCCGGCCATCACCCCCGCACCCGAACCGACCCCAACCCCGGCCGCCGAGCCGGCCCCGGCTGCTGAGCCGGCTGTTGAGCCGGAACTCGTTACCGCCCCGGCCCCTGAGCCGGTCGACGTCCCTGCCCACCTGCTGCCCATGGCGCGCTTCGCGGCCGTGCAACACGAACAGTCCACCGGGGCACCCATCACCCCCGCCGAGCTGGCCGACCGGCTCGACGTCGCCCCGGCCGTCGCCGGGCAACTCCTCGCCCTGGCCCGGAGTGCCCGATGACCATTCACCTCGTCGACATCGAACACATCGAGCACACCTGCCCCGCCAACCCTGACGGGCACCCGTACGACATCCGCCGGACCCTCGTCGACGTCATCCCCGGCGGACCCTGCCGCGCACCGGTCACCATCCGCTGCGGCAACACCACCACGCAGATTCCCTGTCACCGGCACGAGCCGGCCACGCGCCAGTGCGGCGCCTGCCGGGTCATCGTCACCGAACGCACCATCACCACCCGCACCCCCGAGGTGTCGGCCTGATGGCGTCGACGCTGGACCTCACACCCCGAGCCACGGCCCGGGGTGTGGGCTCGAACGCCGACACCACCCCGCCCGTCTACGCCTACACTGCCGCCGGCTCCGCCTTCACCCGCGCCACCCAACCGGACTACTACGGCTGGATAGAGCACGTCCGGGCCGCCGCCGGCTGCACCCGCCCCATCCGCCTCGCCGGCCAACTCCTCACCATCGAGCAAAGCACCGGCCGGGTCCTCGACCAGCGGCACACCGACGCCATGCCCGACGCCGCCATCTACACCGCCTGCGGCAACCGACGCGCCACCGTCTGCCCGTCCTGCGCCCACACCTACCAACGCGACGCCTACCAACTGCTGCGCGCCGGCCTGGTCGGCGGCAAAGGCGTTCCGGAAACCGTCGCCCAGCATCCGGCCGTGTTCGCCACTTTCACCGCCCCGTCCTTCGGCACAGTCCACGTCCGGGCAGTCCGCCGGCACACCTGCGGCAACCGGAAACGCTGCGACTGCCGACCCGACCCCTGCCACGCCCGCCGCGACGCCGGCCACTGCCCCCACGGCCGCCCCGCCGTGTGCTGGGCACGCCACGCACCCGACGACGCCGTGCTCGGCCAACCGCTCTGCCTGGGCTGCTACGACCACGACCACCAGGTCGTCTGGAACCTCTACTCCGGCGAACTGTGGCACCGCACCAAGCAAGCCGCGGAACGGTGGCTCGCCAAACTCGCCCGCCGCCGCGGCATCCCCCGCGTCGAGGTCGTCACCGCCTCCGGCAACACCCGCACTGTTCCACCCGTCCGGCTCTCGCATGGCAAAGCCGCCGAGTTTCAGGCACGCGCAGCGGTGCACTTCCACGCCCTGGTCCGCCTCGACGGCGTCCACCCCACCGACCCCACCGCCGTCATCCCACCCCCGGCCGGGTTCACCCTCGCCGACCTGGAAGACGCCCTCCGGCACGCCGCACAGGTCGCCTTCGCCACCCCCGGCCACCCCGACCGGCCCGACGGCTGGCCCATCGCCTGGGGCGAGCAGCTCGACATCCGCCCCATCACCCTGACCGGTGGCGGTGAGGTCACTGACAGCATGGTCGCCGGCTACCTTGCCAAATACGCCACCAAGAGCACCGAGGTAACCGGGCACCGCTCCGTCAGGCTCACCGCCGACACCATCGGCGACTACGCCGACCCCGACGGCGACCACACCGCCCGCCTCATCGACGCCTGCTGGCGCATCGGCCGCCCCACCGGCCGGCCCGTTCCGCTGTGCGAGCGGCCTCGCGACCCCCGGCCCCGGCCCGGCTTCGTCGCCCGCTGGGAGTGCCCTGACTGCGGCACCCACACCCGCTACGCCGCCTGCCCCACCTGCGTCGCCCACCGTCAAGCCAGCCTTGACACCAAACCGACGACTTCAGCACCGGCCAACCCGTACGCCCGGCTACGTCGCTGGGCGCACATGCTCGGCTTCGGCGGCCACTTCCTCACCAAAGCCCGCCGCTACTCCGTCACCTTCCAACTCCTGCGAGACACCCGCGCGGCCTTCCGGCGGCATGAGGACCTGGACCACGCGCACCCCGGCGGGCATCTCGTCGACGAGCACTACGACGACACCACCACCCTCATCGTCGGCACCCTCACCTTCGCCGGCGTCGGCTGGCACACCACCGGAGACGCCCTCCTCGCCAACACCGCCGCCGCCATGGCCAGAGAACGACAAGCCACCGGCCGCGAAGAACTCGCCCACGAACTCAGCGCCACTCCGGCCGGCACCGCGCCGGCTGCTACCTGACCCCTCGACCCACAGGAGACGACATGGCCACTACCTTGCCGCTCAAGCTCTGGACCGTGGACGACGTCGCTGACTACCTAGGCGTCCCCGTCCAGACCCTCTACACCTGGCGCAAGCGCCGTATCGGTCCACCCGCCGGACGAGTCGGCCGACACCTGCGCTACGACCCGGACGCCGTCCGGGCCTGGTTCGAGCAGCAAGCCGCAGCCTGAAGGGGGAGGAGCGTGGCCCACGTCGAAGACCGCTGGTACAAGTCCGTCACCCGTCCTGACGGCAAGTCGGAGCGGGTCAAGACACCTCTTCACGGCAAGGGATTGCGCTACCGGGTTCGGTACATCGCGCCGGATGGCCGGGAACGGTCGAAGTCGTTCCCCGACAAGGAAAAGCGGGCCGCTGACGCCTTCCTCGTCTCGGTGGAGTCGGACAAGCTGCGGGGCACCTACATCGATCCGGCCGCCGGCAAGCTGACCTTCCGTCAGTACGCCGAACAGTGGTTGGCTGCTCAGACCTTCGACGAGTCCACCCGCGAGGCAACGGAACGGCGGCTACGCCGGCACATCTTTCCCCACCTCGGGAGCCGGGCTCTGGCCATGATCCTGCCGACTCACCTGCGAGAGCTGGACCGCTCGTTGCAGCAGCTCGGCTTGGCGGCGACGTATCGGGTGGTCGCCTACTCCAACGTCGCCACGATCCTCAACGCGGCCGTCGACGACGGTCGTATCGGCCGCAACCCCTGCCATGCCAAGACAGCCCGGCCGCCCAAGGTGCCGCCCCGCAAGGTGGTCCCATGGTCCCGTGAGCAGGTGCTCGCTATCCGAGCCGGGCTACCCGCTCGCTACCGGGCCGCTGTGGACCTCGGTGCTGGCTGCGGCCTCCGGCAAGGTGAGGTCTTGGCCCTGGCCGTCGAGGACATCGACTTTCTGCGGGGCACCCTGCACGTTGTACGGCAGTTGAAGATCGTCGGTAGCCGGCTGGTCTACGCCCTGCCCAAGGGACGCAAGACCCGAGACATCCCGCTACCCGCTTCGGTGGGAGCGGCGCTCACCCGCCACCTGGAGGAGTTTCCCCCGGTACCCGTGGCGCTGCCGTGGGAGGTGCCCGGCGGTTCACCCGTGACTGTCAACCTGGTCGTGCACGGTCAGACCAACGTGGCGATGGACCGGCACACCTTCAATCGCGACTACTGGCATGCCGCACTTACCGGTGCCGGTATCACGCGCAGCAGGGCGACCGGGATGCACGCCCTGCGCCACTTCTATGCATCCGTCCTGCTCGACGCTGGGGAGAGCGTCAAGGCGCTGTCTGAGTACTTAGGCCACGCCGACCCCGGCTTCACCCTGCGCACCTACACCCACCTGATGCCGTCAAGCGAGGACCGAACCCGGCGGGCCATCGACCAAGTGCTCGGGCATCCCTCGGACGGCCTGGCGACGGCCTAGCCGTGATCATGGTGGAGTTTTGGCTGCTCGCGGGCGGATTCTCTCCAGTTCACCAACTACCGCTGACGCGCGCCTGGTCGGCCCTGCCACGACAGGGCCGACCAGGGCGTTGGGCGACCGGCGGAGAAGCCGGTCAGCGGGAGAAGACGAGCAGCAGCACCACGGTCAGGATCGCGCTGATCAGCAGGGAGCCGAGGCAGCCCACCCGGTTCGAGAAGAAGACGAACATGCGGGGTGGTACCCCTTCAACGCGACGGGAACCCCGTAGGCGTCAGGCCGGCAGCAGCTCTTCGGTGCGTACCGCCGTGGCCTCCGCGCGGGAGATGGGCCCGGCGGGCAGGGCCGCGACCCCGGCCCCGACGGCGACCGCGGCCCCGGCGAAGACGAACGCCCAGGGCACCCCGCCGGCGTGGTCGACGATCAGGCCGGCCACCGCGCCGCCGGCAGCGCTGGCCCCCACCGACATGGTCACCACCCAGGTGTACGCCTCGTTCAGCATGCTGGTCGGGGAGATCCGGCCGACCAGGGTGTTCTCCAGGGTGAGCGCGGGCGCGATCATGGCGCCCCCGATCACCAGTGCGGTGCCCAGCGCCACCGGCGTGGGCATCACCGCGAAGACGGCGAAGCTGGCGGCCACCCCGCCGAGCAGCAGCGAGAACTGCCGGGTCATGTTCCGGCCCGGCTTGCGGACGCCGAACCAGAAACCGCCCACGGCGCTGCCGACGCCCCAGACGGCCAGCAGCACCCCGGCCAGGCTGTCGGGGTCGTCGGACGTGTAGGCGGTGGCGAACGCCGGCACGGTCACGCCGGCCGCGCCGAAGGCGATGCCCAGGCTGGCGACGCAGAGCAGCAGTGCCGGGAAACCGGGCACGCGCAGCGGGCCGAGCCCTCTGGTCTGGTGTTCGCGCGGGTGCGGCTGCCAGCCGCGCATGACCCGGCCGAGGGCCACCGCCATGGTGCCGACCAGGGTCACCACGGCCGCACCGACCAGGGCCGCCCCGGCGTCGGCGAACAGGATGAAGCCGGCGACCAGCAGCGGACCGAGCACGAAGACGATCTCGAAGAGCGTGGTCTCGGCGGCGAGGGCGGTGTTGCGCAGCTGCCACCGGCCGGACGACGGCGAGGTGAGGTCGTTCCAGGCGCCCCGGATCGCGGCGGTCAGCGGCGGGTAGGTGGCGCCGGCGACCCCGGATGCCACGAAGACCAGCGTCAGGCTGCCGGCGTCGGAGCGGGCGGACCAGAGCAGGCCGAGCAGGGCGAACGGGTGGGCGATCGCGGTGCCGACGAGCACCGGGGTGGGGCCGATCCGGTCGGCGATCCGGCCGGCCACGGGGCTGAGCGCGGCACCGGAGAGGGCGTAGATGCCCCCGGCGACGGCCGCCAGCGAGTAGCGGCCGGTGACCTGCTCGACGACCAGCAGCAGCGCCAGCGGCGTCATGCCGATCCCGAGCCTGCCGACGATGCCGGTGAGCAGCAGCATCGGCGCTCCGGGGATCCGCCAGACGCCCAGGTACTGGCGCAGTGCGGCCACGGTCGACCTCCAGGGGATGTAACGAGCGGGGAACCTTTCGACCCTAACGCCGCCGGAGACGTGGAAGGAATGGTTAACGCGCTCACACGGCGTTCCGCCCGTGTCCGGCAGACCGGACACGGGCGGAAAGGTGATCAGCGCCTCAGCGCTGGAACTGCACGGGGCCGCTGTTCGCGGCCATCCGCTCCAGCCGGGCGACCCGCTCCTCCATCTTCGGGTGGGTGGAGAAGAGCGCCGCCACGCCGCCGCCCTTGAACGGGTTGGCGATCATCAGGTGGGCGGTGCTGGTGAGCTGCCCCTGGGCCGGCAGCGGCCGACGCTGGGCACCCATGTGGATCTTCCGCAGGGCGCTGGCCAGGGCCAGCGGGTCCTTCGTGAGCGTGGCCCCGGAGGCGTCCGCCTGGAACTCCCGGCTGCGGCTGATCGCCAACTGGATGACGGTGGCCGCGATCGGCCCCAGGATGATGGTGAGCAGCAGCACGGCCGGGTTCGGGGAGTCCTCGTCGTCGCCCCCGCCCAGCGGGATGAACCAGGCGATGTTCGCCAGCATGGTGATGATGCCGGCCAGACCGGCCGCCACGCTGGAGATGAGGATGTCCCGGTTGTAGACGTGCGACAGCTCGTGCCCGATCACGCCCCGCAGCTCCCGGTAGTCGAGGATCTCGGTGATCCCCTGGGTGACGCAGACGGCCGCGTGCTGCGGGTTCCGCCCGGTGGCGAACGCGTTGGGCTGCGACGTCGGGCTCACGTAGAGGCGGGGCATCGGCTGCCCGGCCTCCGTGGCCAGTTCGCGGACCATCCGGTACAGCTCGGGGAACTGCGCCTCGCTGACCGGTTGCGCCCGCATCGAGCGCAGCGCGAGCTTGTCGGAGTAGAAGTAGGTGACGCCGTTCATGACCAGCGAGACGACGACGGCGATGACCAGGCCGCCACTGCCGCCGAACCAGTAGCCCACCGCCAGGATCAGCGAGGTGAGCAGGCCGAGCAGCGCGGCGGTCTTCAGACGGTTGTGGTGCACGATCACTCCTTCGGTGCAGCACGGATCGCTCGGGATCCGCTGACCGGTTCAACAACCCGGTACCCGCCAACCATCCGTCTCATGGCTGAGAGTTGCCTGAGATGTCCGAAGTGCCCGTCGGGACTGAAGCCCCGGAAGACGGGAAGGCCGCCCGACGCGAACCGCCGCGTCAGCGGGCGGCGACGTCGAGCACGAGCTGCGGGGCGAAGCCGAGCACCAGCGCCGCCGCCGTCGCCACGGCCAGCACCACGCCGACCGTCCGGGCCCGCACGGGGGCCACGTGGGCCACGGTCGAGGCGCCGCCGGCGGCGGCGCCCACCGCAACGGCCGGCCCCTCGGCCGGCGCGGCCCACAGGGCGGCGGTGAGACGCAGGTAGTAGGCCAGGCCGATCACCGCGTTCACGGCCACCACCACGGCCAGCCAGCCCGCGCCGCCGTCCAGCAGCGAACGGACCACGGTCACCTTCGCGAAGAGGCCCGCCAGGCCCGGCGGCAGGCCGGCGAGCCCGACCAGCGCCAGCCCGAGCGCCGCCGCCCGCCACGGGTGGCGCCGGGCCGCCCCGCGCAGGTCGTCGACCGTGCCGCCGTCCGCGCCCGCCGGGCGCAACGCCACCACGGCCGCGAAGGCCGCCAGTTCCAGCACCACGAAGAAGACGGCGTACGCCACGGCGGCCGCGTACGCGGCGGTGCGGGCGTCGGCGGTGCGCCCGGCGGCCAGCGCCAGCGCACCGAGCGGGGCGAGGATGTAGCCGGCCTGGGCGACCGAGGACCAGGCGAGCAGCCGGACCGTACGCCGCTGACGCAGCGCCACCAGGTTGCCGACGGTCATCGTCAGCACCGCGAGCAGGGCGAGCACCGGGCCGGTCACGTCGGCGGGCAGCGCGTGCTGCACCACGGCGAGCAGGGCCACCACACCGCCCAGCTTGGAGGCGGTGGACAGGTACGCCGCCACCGGCAGGGGCGCGCCGTCGTAGGCGGCCGGCGCCCAGGCATGGAACGGCACCGCCGCCACCTTGAACGCCAGCCCCAGCACCACCAGCGCCACGGCGGCGGTGGTCAGCGGCAGGTCGAGCAGGTCCGCGCGGTCGGCGAGGATCGCACCGATCCGGCCCAGGTGCAGCCCACCGGTGGCCGCGTAGAGCAGCGCCGCCCCGAGCAGCGTCAGCGTGGTGGCGACCACGCTCACCACGAAGAAGGTGACGGCCGCCTCGGCGCTGGCCAGGCTGTCGCGGCGCAGCCCGACGAGGACGTAGAGCGGCAGGGTGAGCGTCTCCAGCGCCACGATCAGGGTGATCAGGTCGCCGGCCGCGCCGAGCACCACACCGCCCGTCATCGAGCAGGCCAGCAGGAAGCAGTACTCCCCCGTCGGCGACTGCCCCGCCCGCAGCAGCGGGCCGGACAGTGCCAGCACGCCGAGGGTGAGCAGGGCGACCACGACGGCGACCAGGGCGGCCCGGCCGCCGAAGACGTACGAGCAGTCGGGGCCGACGCAGAACGTCCGGCGCTCGCCCCCGGCGCCGACCAGGACCGCGCCGAGCGCCGTGACGGTCGCGCCGACGGCGGCCGTCGCCAGCGTGACCCGGCCACGGGCCACCAGCAGGTCGGCCAGCAGCACCAGCACGGCCGTGCCGGCGGCCAGGTACGCCGGGAGCAGCGCCACGTTGTCGACGCTCTGCACCACGCTCACCGCAGCACCTCCACGAGGGCGTCGACGGGGGCCTCGGCGACGCCGAGCACCAGGGTCGGGGCCAGGCCGACCGCGAGGGCGAGCAGCACCAGCGGCGCCCACGCGAGCAGTTCCGCGCCGGCCAGGCCGGGGGTCAGTCGCCCGACCACCGGGCTGGGCCGCCCGTGCGTCACCCTGCGCAGCAGCCGCAGCAGGTACGCGGCGGTGAGCGCCCCGCCGATCGCCGCCAGCACGCCCAGGGTGGTCCAGAGCGCCCCGCCGACCTCGACGGCGGCGACCACGGCGAACGCCTCGCCCCAGAACCCGGCCAGCCCGGGCAGGCCAAGCGAGGCGACGGCGGCGAAGCCGAGCAGCCCGGCGAGCCGGGGGGCGGTCTCCCGCAGCCCGGACAGCTCGTCCAGCGACCCGGTGTGCGTACGGTCCTTGACCGCGCCGGCGAGGAAGAAGAGCAGGCCGGTGATCACCCCGTGCGCGACGTTGCCGATCAGGGCCGCCTGGATGCCGGTGGTGGTGAGCGTGGCGACCCCGAGCAGCACGAAGCCCATGTGCCCGACGCTGGAGTACGCGATCAGCCGCTTCAGCTCCCGCTGCGCGAGGCAGACCAGCGACCCGACGAGGATCGCCGCCACCGCCAGCACGCCGAGCACCGGGGCGGCCCAGCGGGCGCCCTCCGGGGCCACCCCGACCGCGATCCGGACCAGCCCGTACGTGCCCATCTTGAGCAGCACCCCGGCGAGGACGACGCTGCCGACGGTGGGCGCCTGGGTGTGCGCGTCGGGCAGCCAGGAGTGCAGCGGCCAGAGCGGGCTCTTCACCGCGAAGGCCAGCGCCAGCAGCGTGAACGCCGCGAGCTGGGTGCCCCGGGACAGGCCCGTGCCGCCCGTGAGCGCCACCACGTCGGCCGTCCCGGCGGCGGCCACCACCACGAACACGCCGACCAGCAGCAGCACCGAGCCGAACAGCGTGTACAGGGCGAACTTGCGGGCCGCCCGCCGCCGGTCGGCGCCGCCCCAGCCGGCGATGATCGCGTACATGGGGAGCAGGACGACCTCGAAGAAGACGAAGAAGAGCACGAGGTCGAGGGCGAGGAAGGTGCCGAGGATGCCGACCTCGACGACCAGCAGCAGGGCCACCAGGGCCCGCCCGCTGCCGCCGTCGGGCACCTTCCACAGGGTGTAGGCGCAGCAGAGCAGGGTGAGCAGGGCGGTCAGCACGACCAGCGGCCAGGAGATGCCGTCCACGCCCAGGTGGAAGCGCAGGTCGAGGCCGGGCACCCAGGGCAGGTCGAGCCGGTGCCAGGGGCGCACGGCGGGGGTGTCGGCCGCGTAGCTGGTCCAGCCGCGGTCGCCGAGGAAGAGCAGCGCGGCGGCCACCAGGGTCAGCCCGGCGACGGCCGTGCCGACCGCCCGGGCCGCCCGGTCCCGGGGCGTCGCCGCCACCGCGAGCGCGCCGAGCGCCGGCAGTGCCAGCACCGCCACCAGCAGGAACTCCCCCGTGGTCATGCGGATACTCCGATCACGACGGCCGCCAGGCCGATCAGCAGCGCCCCGGCCAGCACGCCGGCCGCCGCGCGCGGCAGCGCCGCGCGGTGCAGCGACGCCAGGCCGCCGCCGAGGCCGAGCGCGGCCCGGCCGCTGCCCTCGACCGCGCCGTCCACCACCACCTCGTCGGCCGTACGCGTGGCGCGGGCCAGCGCCGACGCCGGGCGTACGACCAGGGCACGCTGGACGTCGTCGAGCCGGAACGCGGCGGCGAAGACCGGCCGCAGCGGACCCAGCGCGGTCGCCGGGTCGGCGGCCGGGTCCCGCCGCCAGCGGAGCCAGGCGAACACCGCCCCGACGGCCAGCAACGCCAACGGCAGCAGCAACTCCGGGCCGACGTGGATCAGCAGATGCTCCGGCGCGCTGGCGGTGGGCGTGAGCAGCAGCCGGCGGGCGAAGGCCCAGTTGAAGCCGGCGAGACCGAGCAGGGCGGCCGGCACGGCGAGCAGCAGCAGCGGCCAGCGCATCACGGCGGGCGGGTCGTGCGGGTGGGCCAGCGGGATCCGCGTCTCGCCGAAGAACGTGCGCAGCAGCAGTCGGGTGGCGTACCAGGCGGTGACCGCGACCCCGACCAGCCCGGCCAGCCAGACCAGCCAGCCGACCCAGGCCGGGGCCGGGCCGGTGCCGTGCAGGGCGGCGTCCTGGGCGACGGTGAGCACGCCGTCCTTGCTCCAGAAGCCCGACAGCGGCGGCACCCCGGCCAGCGCCCCGAGCCCGATCACCGTGCACCAGAAGGTGACCGGCATGCTGCGGCGCAGCCCGCCCATCCGGGACATCAGCGTGGTGCCCACGGCGTGGATCACCGCACCGGCGGCGAGGAAGAGCAGCGCCTTGAAGGCGGCGTGGGTGAGCAGGTGGAACAGCGCGGCGGGCGTCGAGCCGACCGCGAGCGCGCCGGTCATGTAGCCGAGCTGGGAGACCGTCGACCAGGCCAGCACGCGTTTGAGGTCGTCCTGGGCGGTGGCGGCGAACGCGCCGAGCAGCAGGGTGACCGAGGCCATGACGCCGAGCACCGCCAGCGCGGCCGGGGCCGCCTCGAACAGCGGGTAGAGCCGGGTCACCGCGTACACGCCGGCGGCGACCATGGTGGCGGCGTGGATCAGCGCCGAGATCGGCGTCGGGCCGGCCATCGCGTCCGGCAGCCAGGTGTGCAGCGGGAACTGGGCGCTCTTGCCGGCCACCCCGGCGAGCAGCAGCAGGCAGGCGGCGGTCAGCGTACCGGTGGCGTGGTCGTGGGCGAGCACGTCGGCGATCCGGAAGCTGCCGGCCGAGACGCCGAGCAGCGCGATGCCGAGCAGGAAGCCGACGTCGCCGACCCGGGTCACCAGGAACGCCTTCATGGCGGCGGCCGGCGCCTCCGGCAGCCGGCGGTCGTGGGCGATGAGCAGGTAGGAGCAGATGCCCATCACCTCCCAGCCGACCAGCAGCAGGATCAGGTCACCGGCGACCACCACCAGCAGCATGGCGGCGGTGAAGAGGCTGATCTGCGCCGCGTACGGCGGGTAGCGGTGGTCGGTGTCGACGTCGTCGTGCGGGCCCCGGCGCAGGTAGCCGACCGAGTAGACCTGCACGGCCAGGGCCACCGCGGCGACCGCGACGGCGACCAGCGCGGCGGCGGAGTCCAGCCGTACCCCGAGGCCCACGGTCAGCCCACCCAGGTCCACCCAGGTGGTGGACGCCTCGGCGGGCCGGTCGAGGGTGACCAGCAGGGCGACGGCGAGCGCCAGCGCACCGGCCGCCCCGGCCACGCCGAGCGCGATCGCCGCCCGCCGGGCCCGGCCCCCGTCCGTCCCGGCGTCGCGCGGCGCCGGCGGTAGCAGCAGGCCGAGCAGTCCCGCCACCAGCGGTACGGCCGGCAGCAGCGCGCCGAGCAGGGTGGTCGTGCTCACCGCTCCCCCTCCGGACGGTCAGTCAGCGGCACCTCGTCGACGGCGACGGTGGCCCGCAGCCGGTAGAGCTGGAGCACGATCGCCAGGCCCACCCCGATCTCGGCGGCGGCCAGCACGATCACGAAGAGCGCGAAGACCTGACCGCCGTGCGGCAGCTGCGCGCGCACGGTGGTGTCGGCGGTGACCAGGATCAGGTTGACCGCGTTGAGCATCAGCTCGACGGCCATCAGCACCAGCACCGCGTTGCGCCGGCGCAGCACGCCGTAGACGCCGAGGCCGAACAGCAGCGCGGCGGTGACGTACGGGATGACGGGTCTCACCGCGACCGCCCGCCGTCGTCGTGCGACTTCGCGCCTGCGACGGCCCTGCCCGACCGGTCGGCGCGGGACCTGCCCGCGGCGGGCCGGTCGGCGGGTGGGTCCTCGGCCTTCGGCCGGCCGATGTCGGGGCGGGAGATCACGATGGCGCCGACCAGGGCGGACAGCAGCAGCACCGAGAGCACCTCGAAGGGCAGCACCCAGCTACGGAAGATCTGGTCGCCGAGGCGTTCCGCGGTGCCCGCGTCGGGCAGCTCCACGGCCGTCCACCGGTACGCGTCGACGAGCAGGGCGGCCAGCCCGAGCCCGGTGCCGCCGCCGATGAGCGCCGCCGCCCAGCCGGGCCGGTCCAGGTCGTCGGAGGCGCCGATCGGGGCGCGGGTGAGCATCACGGCGAAGAGCAGCAGCACCACCACCGCGCCGACGTAGATCAGCACCTGCACCCAGGCCACCAGCTCGGCGGTGAGCACCAGGTACATCCCGGCCAGCGCGCCGAGGCAGAGCACCAGGTAGAGGCCGGCGCGGACCAGGTGCCGCGTCGCCACCACCAGCACCCCGGAACCGACCGCCAGCGCGCCGAGGGCGAGCAGCAGCACGTCCGCACCGGTCATGCGCCGGCCTCGGGCTCGGGGCGTACGGCCGGGGCGGCGGGACGGGCGGCGGGCGCGGCCGGGACCGCGGCCTTGCGCGCGGCGGCGGTCTCCTCCTTCGCCGGCTCACCGTTCGGGTCGTGCGCGGGTGGCGGCGGCACGGTGCCCATCCACTGCCCGAGGTGGTCCTTGTCGTGCAGCAGGTCCTTGATGTCGTACTCGGAGTATTCGAACTCCGGCGACCAGTAGAGGGCGTCGAAGGGGCAGACCTCCACGCAGATGCCGCAGTACATGCAGAGCGAGAAGTCGATGTCGAACTTGTCGAGCACGTTGCGCTGGCGGGGGCGGGCGGCGCCGGGCACCGCCACCTCCTCCTTGTGCGAGTCGATGTAGATGCACCAGTCCGGACACTCCCGGGCGCAGAGCATGCAGACCGTGCAGTTCTCCTCCAGCAGCGCGATCACCCCGCGCGAGCGGGGCGGCAGCTCGGGAGCGACATCCGGGTACTGCTGGGTGGTCGAGCGGCGGGTCATCGTCTTCAACGTGACCGCGAGCCCCTTCACCAGGCCCGCGCCCGGCAGGCCACGGTCTCCGCCGGCGCCGCCGGGCTCGCTGCGCTCGCTGCGGTCGGTCATGCCGACCATCCTGCCCTGTGGCCGCGGCGCGCGCGACCACCCCCCGAGGTCTGCCGGCGGTACGGTGCGGCGGGGAGAACGACGCACCGGAAAGGACTCGCCATGACCGCCGCGCTGCAGGGCGACCATCCGCCGCCGGGCGGGTGGACGGTCGACGACCTCGACCGCCTGCCCGACGACGGCCGCCGCCACGAACTCCTGGACGGAAACCTCATCATGTCGCCCTCCCCCACGCGACTCCACCAGTCCATCGCCGGCCGCCTCATGGCCGCGCTCGAGGAAACCTGCCCGCCCGACCTCGACGTCACACAGGGCGTCGAGGTGCGGCTCTCCCGCACCCGGGCGTTCATCCCCGACGTGCTGGTCACCGAGCTGGACTCGGCCTCGCGCAACCCGTCGCACTACCGGCCCCACGAGGTCATGCTGGTGGTCGAGATCGTCGCGGAGGGGTCGCGGAGCATCGACCGGGTGCTCAAGCCCGCGCTGTACGCCGAGGCGGACATCCCCTACTTCTGGCGGATCGAGACCGAGAAGGGGATCGTCGTGCACGCCCACAAGCTCGACCCGGCGAAGGGCGTCTACGTCGAGCAGGCCCGGATGACCGACGGCATCCTCGTCCCGGAGCCGTGGGAGATCGACATCCCGCTCGGCAGGATCACGCCCCGGTCCCGCTGACGCCACCGGGCGCGGGCGGGAGCATCTCGACGCCGAGCTGCTGGAGGAGCTGGAACAGCTCGTTGCAGCTCCACACGTCGACGATCCGGCCCGCGTCGTCGAAGCGCAGGAAGCTCGCCCCCGAGTAGCTGACCACCTGCCCGGTCGGCGGCACCGGCCCGAACGGCCCTGCCTGGGTGCCCGCCGCCCGCCAGTGCACCGCCACCCGGTCCCCGGCAGCCACCACGTCCACGAGCTTGTAGCGCAGGTCGGGGAAGGCGGCGCGGCGCTCCCGGTGCCACGCCAGCGTCGCCTCCGGGCCGGCCCCGCCCAGCCCCGGGCACTCCGGCGACACCAGTTCGTACGCCGACTCCTCCCGCGCGCCGTTCCACACGTCGGCGATGAAGCGTCGGGCTGCCGCCTCCACATCGGTCATCGCGGCAGCCTAACCGCCGACCGACCCGGCCCAGGTCGGCACCGTCGTCGGTCCCCGCCCGCCGCCGTCGGCCCCCGCGGGACGGCCGTGGGCGGCGTTCGGCGCGACGGCCCAGGTCGGCACTCGGCGCGACTGGGGACGGCGCAGCCGCCATGATGGGACGAGCGACGGTCGACGGCGGAGGAGGCGGGCATGGGCGGCACGACCGAGGGCGGCACGACGGCTGACGTGGGAGGCACCGCCAGCGGCGGCGACGAGGTGCTGATGCGGACCGGCGGCAGGTACGTCGAGCCGGGCGGCGAGTTCACCCGGGACCAGCGCTACATCGCCACCCGGATCACCGCCGACGCCCGCGACGGCTGGCCCGTGGAGCCCGGCCGGTACCGGCTGGCGGTCAGCCGCGCCTGCCCCTGGGCGAACCGGCTGATCATCGTCCGGCGGCTGCTCGGGCTGGAGGACGCGATCTCGCTGGCGGTGGCCGGCCCGACCCACGACAAGCGGAGCTGGACGTTCGACCTCGACCCGGGCGGGCGCGACCCGGTGCTCGGCATCGAGCGGCTGGCCGAGGCGTACTTCGCCCGGTTCCCCGGCTACGAGCGGGGCATCACCGTGCCGGCGATCGTGGACGTGCCCACCGGGCAGGTGGTCACCAACGACTTCGGGCCGATGAGCCTCGACCTGTCCACCGAGTGGACGGCGTACCACCGCGAGGGGGCGCCCGATCTCTACCCGGAGCGGCTGCGCGGCGAGATCGACGAGGTGAGCTCGCTGCTCTTCCGGGACGTCAACAACGGCGTCTACCGGTGCGGCTTCGCCGGCGACCAGGCGGCGTACGAGAAGGCGTACCACCGGCTGTTCGACCGGCTGGACTGGCTGGGCGAGCGGCTGGCCGGGCAGCGCTACCTGGTGGGGGACACCATCACCGAGGCGGACGTGCGGCTGTTCACCACGCTGGTCCGCTTCGACCCGGTCTACCACGGGCACTTCAAGTGCAACCGGAGCAAGCTGACCGAGATGCCGGTGCTCTGGGCGTACGCCCGGGACCTGTTCCAGACGCCCGGCTTCGGCGACACGGTCGACTTCGACCACATCAAGCGGCACTACTACGAGGTGCACCGCGACATCAACCCGACCGGGGTGGTGCCGCTCGGCCCCGACCTGGCGAACTGGCTGACCCCGCACGGCCGCGAGGCCCTCGGAGGCCGCCCCTTCGGCGACGGCACCCCGCCCCCGCCACCCCCGCCCGCCGAGCGCGTCGACCCCGCCCACACCCCGCTGCGTTGACGGAGCACCCCACCGCGCGACGCGCTCTACAGCGCGACGCGGACGGTGCGCCCTACAGCGCGACGCGGACGGCGGCGGTGAGGACCAGTTGGCCCAGGGAGACGGGGACCAGGACGAGCCAGCAGAGGCGCTGGAGCTGGTCCTCGCGCAGGCGGGGGTAGGACACCCGGATCCAGATGATCAGGAACGAGACGGCGAAGACCTTCAGCAGGGTCCACAGCCAGCCGAGCTGTGCGTCGGCGAACGGGCCCTGCCAGCCCCCGAGGAAGAGCACGGTGGTGAGCGCGGCGATCACCACGATGCCGACGTACTCGGCGAGCAGGAAGAACGCGAACCGCAGGCCCGTGTACTCCGTCATGTAGCCGAAGACCAGCTCCGAGTCGGCGACCGGCATGTCGAACGGCGGGCGGCGGATCTCGGCGAGCCCGGCGAGGAAGAAGACGACCATGGCGGGGGCCTGCCAGAGCAGCCACCACGGCTGCCACGCCTCGACGATGCCGGAGAGGCTGAGCGTCCCGGCCGCCATCGCCACCGACGCGGCGGCCAGCACCAGCGGCAGCTCGTAGCCGAGCAGCTGGGCCGCGCCGCGCAGGCCGCCGAGGAGGCTGTACTTGTTGGCTGACGCCCACGCCGACATCAGCACCGCCACGACGCCCACGCCCACCACGGCCAGCACGAAGAACAGGCCGATGTCCAGCGGCTGCCCGACCAGGTCGTCCGGGCCGAGCGGGATCACCAGCAGGACCAGCAGGTAGGGCACCAGGGCGACCGCCGGGGCGAGCCGGAAGACCGCCCGGTCCGCCTCCCTGGGCGTGACGTCCTCCTTCTGCACGAACTTCACGCCGTCGGCGACCAGCTGGGCCCAGCCGTGGAAGCCGCCCGCGTACATCGGGCCGAGCCGGCCCTGCATGTGGGCCATCACCTTGTGCTCGGCCTGCCCGACCAGCAACGGCAGGGTGAGGAAGGCGACGAGCACGCCCCCCACCCGGATGACCAGCTCCAACCACAGTGGCATCAGGGCGTACCTCCGTCGTCGCCGGAACGCTCCGACGCGGCCGGGCCCTCGGGTGCGGGCCGGTCCGCCGGCGGGCCGGAGCGGGCGGTCCGGCCGCCGGGCCCGCCGGGTGGTGGCGCACCGGCGTCGGCCGCCGGGCCGGCGGGACCGGTGACCGCCGGGTCGGCGGGTGCCGGGCCGTCGGCAGGTGCCGGGCCGTCGGCAGGTGCCGGGCCGTCGGCAGGTGCCGGGCCGTCGGCGGTGGCGGTGGGTCGGGCGGTACGGGGTGGGCGGGCCCCCGGGGCCGGGCGGGCGGGCCGCTCCCGGGCCGGGCGGGCCGGGGTGCCGCCGCGCGGCCCCTCCCCGACCCCGCCCGCGCCGGCAGGTGTCGGCGTCGTCCCCCACTCCCCCGGCGCGGGTACGCCCGGCGGGCGGATCGGGCGGCGCCCGCCGCCGGCCTCGGACTCGCCCGGTTCCTTCGCGCCCGGCCAGGGCTTCGCCACCCGGGAGGCGAGCACGAACTCCTTGCGCAGCGGATGCCCCTCGAACTCGGGCGGCAGCAGCAACGGCGCCAGCCCGGCGTGGCCGGGAAAGTCGATGCCGAACATCTCGTGCGTCTCCCGCTCGTGCCATGCGGCGCCCGGGTAGACGTCGACGACCGAGGCGACCGCCGGGGCGTCCCGGGGCACCCGGGTACGCAGCAGGAGCCCGTGCCGACGGGTGGTGGACCAGAGGTGCGCCACCACGTCGAAGCCTCCGGCGAGTTCGTCGACGGCGGAGAGCCAGTCGAAGTAGTCGCAGGCCAGCTCGGCGTCGTCGCGGGCCGCGCGGAGCGCGTCCGGCCAGTTCGCCGGCGGTACGTCGACGGTGGCGCGGGCGTACGCCTGGCCGCCGGAGACCGACGGGGTCACCTCGGCGGGCGCGAGCAGCGCCACCATCCGCTGGCCGACCTCTTCCGGAGTCATGCCGCTGATCCTAGGTCCTCCCTCGCACCCCCCACCCAACCGAACGCCTCGCCCCGGCACCCACCCCGCCCCCGGCTCCACCGCCCCTCCACCGACCCTCCGCTGGGACGATCATGCAGTTGTGGTGCCCGGCTCGACAGGAAAAGCGACCTTCGTCCCCCACCACAACTGCATGATCGAGCGGGCGCGGGGTGCGGACGCGGGGTGCGGAGGTGCGGGCGCGGGGTGCGGATGCGGGGCGCAGGGCGGGGCGGGGTGCGGGTGCGGGATGCGGAATGCGGGGGCGCGGGGTGCGGGGCGGATGTCGGGCTTTGGCGGCGGGGGAGACCGGGGCGGGGAAGGATGAGGGCGTGCGCGCTGTGACTGTCAACCCGGGTGTCGCCGACTCGCTGCGGCTGATCGACGATCATCCGGAGCCGCCGCCCGAGGAGGGCGCGATCCTGGTCGAGGCACTGGCGGTGGGGATCTGCGGCACCGACCACGAGATCATCTCCGGTAGGTACGGCGAGGCGCCGCCCGGCGCGGACCGGCTGGTGCTGGGGCACGAGTCGCTGGGCCGGGTGCTGGAGGACCCGTCGGGCACGCTGCAACCCGGCGACCTGGTGGCGGGCATCGTCCGGCACCCCGACCCGGTACCCTGCCCGAACTGCGCGGTCGGCGAGTGGGACATGTGCCGCAACGGTCGGTTCACCGAGCACGGCATCAAGGCCCTGCCCGGCTTCGCCCGGGACCGCTGGCGGCTGCAACCCCGGTTCGCCGTGGGACTGGACCGGACCCTCGCCTCGGTCGGCATGCTGCTGGAGCCGACCAGCGTGGTGGCGAAGGCGTGGGAGCACATCGAGCGCATCGGTGCCCGCGCCGAGTGGCAGCCGCAGACCGTACTGGTCACCGGGGCCGGGCCGATCGGCCTGCTGGCCGCGCTGCTGGCCACGCAGCGCGGGCTCGCCGTGCACGTGCTGGACCGCAACACCACCGGGCCGAAGCCGGATCTGGTCCGGGCGCTCGGGGCGGCCTACCACACCGTGCCCGTCAGCGAGCTGGACTTCGAGCCGGACGTGGTGCTGGAGTGCACCGGGGCGCCGGTCGTCGTCCTCGACGTGATGTACAAGGCCGCGCCGACCGGCATCGTCTGCCTGACCGGCGTCTCCAGCGGCGGGCGGACCATCGACCTCGACGCCGGGGCGCTCAACCGCGCGCTCGTGCTGGAGAACAACGTGGTGTTCGGCTCGGTGAACGCCAACCGCCGGCACTGGGACCTCGCCGCCGCGGCGCTGGCCCGCGCCGACCGGTCGTGGCTCGACGCGCTGATCACCCGCCGGGTGCCGGTGGAGGCGTACGCCGGGGCGTACACCTCCGAGCCGGACGACATCAAGGTGGTGCTGGAGTTCGGTTCCTGACTCCGCTCAGAGGCCGGGCAGCCGGCCGTTGCGGAACAGGTCGACGAAGAGCTGGTGGTCCTGCCGGGCGCGGACGCCGTACGCGTGGGCGAAGTCGACCAGGTGCGTCACGAAGCCCGCCTCGTCGGCGTCCACCGCCGCCACGATCGCCTCCTCCGTGGAGTAGTCGACCAGGTCGTGGCTGGACTCGTCGTCGGCCACCGAGTGCATCCGGGCGACCGCCCGGCCCAGGTCGGTCAGCACGCCAGCCAGTTCCTCCGGCTCGTTCACGTCCGCCCAGTCGAGGTCGGCCGCGTACGGGGAGACCTCGGCGACGAGCTGCCCGGCCCCGTTCAGCTCGGTGAAGCCCAGCCACGGGTCGGCGTGCGCCTGGAGTGCCCGCTGCGACTCGGCGGTGCGGTGCCCCTGGTGCTGGAAGTAGCCCGCGACCGCCTCGTCCGCGATGTGCCGGGCCACCGCCGGCACCTGGGCCTGCTTCATGTAGATGACGACGTCGTTCTCCAACGCCTGGGTGTGCCCCTCCAGCAGCAGGTTGTACGACGGCAGCCCGGCCGAGCCGATGCCCACCCCCTTGCGCAGCACCACGTCCTTGATCTGGGTGGCCACGGGACGGAGCTGGGCGGAGGAGGCGGGCAGCGTGCCGAGGTAGTCCTCGAACGCGGCGCAGACCCGCTCCCGGGTCTCGGCGTCGATCTCGAAGACGCCGTCGCCCATCGAGAACCGGCGTTCGTAGTTGTCGATGGTGGTCTGCGTGGCGAGCAGGTCGACCCGGGTGTTGAGCCGCGCCTGCTGGAGCACCCGGCGGAGCACCCCGTCGGCGTTGTCCAGGGTGATCGAGCCGATCGCGTCGTCGCCACCCTCGGCGATGGCCCGCAGCTCGGTCAGGTACGACCGCGCGAAGCCCGTGACCAGGTCGCTGATCGCCCGGTCGGAGAGCGCCTTGGCGTAGCCGATCAGCGCCACGCTGGCCGCCAGCCGCTTCAGGTCCCAGCTGAACGGCCCCACGTACGCCTCGTCGAAGTCGTTGACGTTGAACACGAGCTGCCCGGACGCGTTCATGTACGTGCCGAAGTTCTCCGCGTGCAGGTCGCCGTGGATCCACACCCGGCTGGTCCGGCCGTCGAGGAACCGGTCGTCGGCGAAGTCGCCGACCTGGTCGGCGTAGAAGAGCGAGGCGCTGCCCCGGTAGAAGGCGAACGGGGACGCGGCCATCTTGCGGAACTTGCGGCGGAAGGCGGCCGGGTCGAGAGCCATCGACGCGCCGAACTCCTCGGTGAGCACGTCGGCGATGTGGGCGGAACGCTGGTCGGCGGAGTGGTTCATGGTGCGCAGGCTAGCCCCCGCCGGCCAACCGGGGCCCTCGTCCGACCGGACGGTACGGCTCAGGGGGTGGGCGGGCGGACCGGCGGGGCGGTCAGCGACTCCGCCGAGCGTGGGAGCACGCCGGTCGAGCCGGCGTCGGCCGGCGGGGCGTCGACCGGCGGGGCGAGCGCGTCCGGCCGGGGCACGCCGCCGATCCCGGACTGCTCGGCGGCGATCTTCTCCTGGAGGCGCAGGATGCCGTGCAGCAGCGCCTCGGGCCGGGGCGGGCAGCCGGGCACGTAGACGTCGACCGGGATGAGCTGATCGACGCCCTTGGTCACCGAGTACGAGTCCCAGTAGGGGCCGCCGCAGTTGGAGCACGCGCCGAACGAGATGACGTACTTCGGCTCGGGCATCTGGTCGTAGAGCCGCTTGATCGCGGGGGCCATCTTGTCGGTGACCGTCCCGGAGACGACCATGAGGTCGGCCTGCCGGGGCCCGTGCGCGAACGGGATCACGCCCAGCCGCATGAAGTCGTGCCGGCCCATGCTGGTGGCGATGAACTCGATCGCGCAGCAGGCCAGGCCGAAGTTGAAGACCCAGAGCGAGTAGCGGCGGCCCCAGTTCAGCACGAACCGGATCGGCTCACCGAGCACTCCCGGCACCTGCACGACCGCCCCCTTCCCGAGCACCGCCACAAGTCAACCACAGCCCCCGGCCGGATCGTCCGGTCGCTCCACGCGGCCGAACGGGGCACTGTCAGGTAGGCGACGCCGATTCACGTCCGCCCACCGCAACCGTTCCCCGGCCTGGCGGGTGTTTCCCCCGTAACACCGCCGGCGCGAGGCGCTGCCGGCGGACCACGGGGATCCGGAGGTAACGGAATGACCAGAACGACCCGTCGGCTGATCGCTGGCGTCCTGGGCGCGGGGCTCGCCCTGCTCGGCACGGCCGCGCCCGCCGCGCAGGCCGCCGCCGGGCCCGCCGACACGTCGGTGTCGGTCGGCCAGCTGGTGCTCGAACCGACCGACCGGGGGTACGCCGGCAGCCTGCCGGTGACCGTCACCTACCGGGGCGCGCAGGCGAACTATCTCGACCTGACCATCACCGAGCCGGTACCGGGCGCCTACGACAGGCTGACCCCGGTGGAGCCGTGCGTGTATGGCGGCAACCAGCCGTTGCGGGACATCTACTGCCTGGTCCCGGGCGGCAAGCTGCAACCGGGCGAGCGCCGTCGGTTCACCGTCAACTTCCGGGTGTTGACCACCCCCCGCGACCACGCCATGTCCGCCCCGCCGGGCCGGGTGACGGTCAAGACCGGCGACGCCAACCCGGCCAACGACACCGCGAGGTTCAGCACGCTGTTCCGCTCCACCACCGGCTCGCTGCGCGACCCGAAGCCGTACGTCCGGGACACCCTGACCGACGCGTCGCTGACGGTCGGGGCGGCGACCCTGGTCCGGCAGGAGGACGGGAGCTGGCGGGGCCGGTTGCCGGTGACGGTGCGGGTCGCGGGTGACGCCGCGCACGACGCGTACTGGCTGCTCCCGACGTTGCCGGCCGGGGTGAGCATCGCCGGCATCG
The DNA here is from genome assembly GCF_049847285.1 of Micromonospora sp. DT62. Classification (NCBI taxonomy): domain Bacteria; kingdom Bacillati; phylum Actinomycetota; class Actinomycetes; order Micromonosporales; family Micromonosporaceae; genus Micromonospora; species Micromonospora sp. DT62. The sequence goes on along the minus strand of NZ_JBNCOB010000016.1, from coordinate 306 downwards.
AGCCGGAGGAGGCCTGCACCTCAACCTGCATGGTCGCCGGCGGGCGGTTCATGCCGGGTGAGGAGAGGTCCGTCTCGTTGCTGCTCCGCGCGCCCGCCGAGGTCGCCCCGGGCGACCTGGGCACGGGCTCGGTGCAGTTGTACGCCGTCTTCGGCTGGGGCGGTGAGCTGGCCGACATCGACCCGGCCGACAACACCGCCACCTTCGGCGTCACCGCCGCCGACGGTGACTGACGACGACCGGTGGACGTGGGGGGGGGGGGGCCCCCCCCCCCCCCCCCCCCCGGGCGCCCCCGGGGGGGCGGGG
>NZ_JBNCOB010000015.1:0-137469 GCF_049847285.1 Micromonospora sp. DT62 | reverse complement strand
AACGCTACGTCGCCCGCGAGCTCTACCGACGCCTCGAAACCCCACCCCAACCACTTGACGCGGCATAGGAGCGTCCCCCTACCGCCCCGCTACTACAATCCGTCGTTGATGGGGGAGGATGGTCGGCGTGGAAGCTCTGAGACTGATACTTCGCTACGTCCATCTGATCGGTTTCGCCCTGCTGCTCGGCGGCGCGATCGTCCAGTACATCAGCGGGAAGCTGCGGATCAACCCGGCCATGCTCTGGGGGTCCGTGATCATGCTGGCGACCGGGATCGGCCTCTCGGCGCCGCTGCGTGACGGCGACGAGCCGGCCCCCGCGAAACTTGTTACCAAGTTGGTGCTCGCCATCCTGATCTTTGTCATGGTCTTCTTTTCCCGGAAGCGCGACGTGGTCAACCGTGGGCACTTCCTGGCAATCGTCGGGTTGACCCTGGTCAACGCGGCGGTGGCCGTCTTCTGGCGGTAACGTCACCGGCAGGGGACGACGCGCAGAACCGGACGTTCCGCGACGCCCCGCCGCGCACTCACCAGCACTGAGAGTGATCTGGCCCACCTAAGGGTTACGTAGGGGTAACAGGCGCTCAACAGTCGTGCACGATTGTCGGCCGGTGGGTGGGCGCGGGCGTACGCTCCCGTCCGTAACGTGGGACGCCGGCGGCGCAGCGCAGGCCGGCTCAAAGGGCTGCCACCGTGCAGGACGCGGTGTGCAATGGGAAGGAGACGTCTTGCGCTCTGTGCGTGGGATGCGGATTGCCTCCGTCTTCGCGATCGGTGGGCTCGTGCTGAGTGCCGCCGCGTGTGGCGAGGCTCCCGAAGAGAACAACAACGCCGGCAGTGGCGACAAGAAGTACAGCGCCTGCATGGTGACCGACGTCGGCGGCATCGACGACAAGTCGTTCAACACCTCCGCCTGGAAGGGTCTGGAGGAGGCCAAGAAGGCCAACGACAAGATCGACATCAAGTACGTCGCGTCGAAGGCCGAGGCGGACTACGAGGTCAACCTGACCCAGTACGTCAACCAGAAGTGCGACTTCATCCTGGCCGTCGGCGGCCTGATGGGTGACGCCACCTCCAAGATCGCCAAGGCGAACCCGAACCAGCAGTTCGGCATCGTCGACGCGAAGGTCCCGGAGACCAACGTCTACCCGATGCAGTTCGACACCGCCCAGGCCGGCTTCCTCGCCGGTTACCTGGCCGCCGGCATGAGCAAGAGCGGCACGGTGGGCACCTACGGCGGCCTGCCGATCCCGCCGGTCACCATCTTCATGGACGGCTACGCCGACGGCGTCGCGCACTACAACAAGACCAAGAGCAAGAGCGTGAAGGTCGTCGGCTGGGACAAGGCCACCCAGAAGGGCTCCTTCACCAACGACTTCGTCAAGCAGGACGAGGGCAAGAAGGTCAGCGACGCGCTGGTCGCCCAGGGCGCCGACATCGTCATGCCGGTCGCCGGCGGCGCGGGCCTCGGCACCACCGGCGCCGCGAAGGCGTCGGGCGGCAAGTACAACACCATCTGGGTGGACGTCGACGGCTGCGAGAGCACCCAGGACTGCGCGGCGATCATCACCACCGTCGAGAAGAACATCCCGGACGCCGTCAAGGAGGCCGTCGTCAAGGCCGCCGGCGGCGAGAAGCTGTCGGCCACTCCGGGCTACCTCGGCAACCTGTCCAACAACGGCGTCGGGCTCGCCCCGTACCACGAGTTCGACGGCAAGGTCCCGGCCGAGCTGAAGGCCGAGATCGACAAGCTGAAGGCGGACATCGCCGCCGGCACCGTCACCGTCACCTCCGCGGCCCAGCCGAAGTGAGGCTCCGCCGGCCGCCCGTGGTGAGACGATCACCCCGGTAGGCCGGCGGGCGGTACAGCACGACGATCCGGCCGCCCCGGCGTCGTGGGGGAACCCACCCCACGGCGCCGGGGCGGCCGATCCGCTCCAACCCGACGACGGCCCCGCGCCGCGAGCGGTCCACCGGCAGCTACGCTGCACCATCGCTTCGCACTCCAGGAGGTTGCGCTGAGACTCGAACTGCGCGGCATCACCAAGCGGTTCGGTGATCTGGTCGCCAACGATCACATCGACCTGACGGTGGAGCCTGGAGAGATCCACGCCCTGCTCGGCGAGAACGGCGCCGGCAAGTCGACCCTGATGAACGTGCTCTACGGGCTCTACCAGCCCGACGAGGGCGAGATCCTGGTCGACGGCGCGCCGCTGAAGCTGCGGGGGCCGTCCGACGCGATCGGTGCCGGGATCGGCATGGTGCACCAGCACTTCATGCTGGTGCCCGTCTTCACCGTCACCGAGAACATCATGCTCGGCGCCGAGCAGGTCCGGGGCGGCATCGCCGGCTTCCTGGACCGGCGGCGGGCCCGGCGCGAGGTCGCCGAGGTCTCCGAGCGGTACAACCTGCGGGTCGACCCGGACGCGGTGATCGAGGACCTGCCGGTCGGCATCCAGCAGCGGGTGGAGATCGTCAAGGCGCTCACCCGCGACGTCGACCTGCTCATCCTCGACGAGCCGACGGCCGTGCTCACGCCGCAGGAGACCGAGGAACTGCTCACCGTGATGCGGTCCCTCAAGGCCGCCGGCAAGTCGATCGTCTTCATCACCCACAAGCTGGGCGAGGTCAAGGCCATCGCCGACCGGATCACCGTGATCCGGCGGGGGAAGACCGTCGGCACCGCCTCCCCCGAGGCGAGCCGCGACGAGCTGGCCGCGCTGATGGTCGGCCGCAGCGTCCGGCTCACCGTGGACAAGGAGACCGCCACCCCCGGCAAGCCGGTCCTGGAGGTCTCCGGCCTGGTCGTCGACGACGACCGGCAGATCCGGGCGGTCGACGGAATCGACCTGACCGTACGCGCGGGCGAGGTGCTCGGGATCGCGGGCGTGCAGGGCAACGGCCAGACCGAGCTGATCGAGGCGATCATGGGGCTGCGCCCGACGCTCGCCGGCACGGTCACCCTCGACGGGCAGCGGGTCAACGGCTGGTCGACCAAGAAGGTGCTGCGCGCCGGCGTCGGCTACGTGCCGGAGGACCGCAGCGTCGACGGCGTCGTCAAGGAGTTCTCCGTCGCGGAGAACCTGGTGCTCGACATCTACGACCGGCCGCCCTTCGGCAGGGGTCTGGCGCTGAAGCCGGACGCCATCGCCAAGTCGGCGAAGGAGCGGATCGCGCAGTTCGACGTCCGCACCTCCTCGGCCGACGCACCCGTCGGCACCCTCTCCGGCGGCAACCAGCAGAAGGTGATCGTGGCCCGGGAGCTGTCCCGGCCGCTGAAGCTCTTCATCGCCGCCCAGCCGACCCGCGGCGTCGACGTCGGGTCGATCGAGTTCATCCACAGCCAGGTCATCCGGGAACGGGACGTCGGCACCGCCGTCATGGTGGTCTCCAGCGAGCTCGACGAGGTGATCGGCCTGGCCGACCGGATCGCGGTCATGTACCGCGGCCGGATCATCGGCATCGTCGGCCCGGACACCCCCCGCGAGGAGATCGGCCTGCTGATGGCCGGCATCACCCCCGACGCGGCGCCCGCCGCCGCGACCGGCACGACCCCGGCCGACGGCGGCGCGGCGGCCCCCGCCGCCGAGGGCCCTGGTAGCAAGGACGAGGCATGACGAACCCGAACCCCGAGTCGGGCTCCCCGGGCAACCCGAACCCCCCGTCGGGCTCCCCGGACAAGGAGCCGGCGACCGAGGCGCAGGCCGCGCAGACCGCGCTCGGCAACACCGAGCGCGCCGGGACGGCCACCTCCCCGAAGGTCCCGGCCCCGGAGGCGAAGCCCTCGCTGGGCCGGCTGTTCCTGGACAACCTCTGGGCGGCGAACACCTTCACGGTGACCCTGCTGTCGCTGGTGCTGGCGATGATCGTCGGCGCGATCCTGATGATCGTGTCCGACCCCGAGGTGCTCGCCACCTACAGCTACATCACGGCCCGGCCGGCCGACGCGCTCAACGCGAGCTGGACGCTGGTCAGCGAGGCGTACGGCAACCTGTTCAAGGGTGCGGTCTTCGACCCGGAGGCGGTCGGCTTCCAGGCGGTGATGAGCCCGATCTCGGAGACGCTCACCTACACCGCGCCGCTGGTCTTCACCGGCCTGTCGGTGGCGCTGGCCTTCCGGGGCGGCCTGTTCAACATCGGCGCCCAGGGCCAGGCCACCATGGGCGTGATCCTGGCCGCGCTGGCGGGCTTCCTGCTGCCGCTGCCGCCCGGCCTGCACCTGCTCGTCGCGGTGCTCGCCGGCGCGCTCGGCGGGGCGATCTGGGGCTTCATCCCGGGCATCCTCAAGGCGCGCACCGGCGCCCACGAGGTGATCAACACGATCATGCTCAACTACGTCGCCACGTACTTCCTGACCTGGATCATCGTGCAGAACGGCGTCCAGGACCCGAACCGTACGGACGCGATCAGCCGGCCGGTCGACGGCTCGGCCCAGCTGCCCCGGCTGCTCGGCGACGGGCTGCGGGTGCACGCCGGCATCATCCTGGCGGTGCTGGCGACCTGGGCGGTCTGGTGGCTGCTCAACCGGTCCACGCTCGGCTTCGAGCTGCGCGCCGTCGGCGCCAACCCCGACGCCGCGCGGACCGCCGGCATCAGCGTCACCCGGACGTACGTCCTGATCATGGTCTTCGCCGGGATCCTGGCCGGCCTCGGCGGCTCCAACATGGTGCTCGGCTCCACCGCCAGCGCGCTGACCCCGCTGGTGGTCGCCCAGATCGGCTTCGACGGCATCCTCGTGGCGCTGCTCGGCCGCGTGAAGCCGTGGGGCGTCGCGCTGGCCGCGCTGCTCTTCGGCGCGCTCCAGGCCGGCGGCAACCGGATGCAGTCCTACTCGGGGATCTCGCTGGAGCTGGTCACCGTGCTCCAGGCGCTGATCGTCATCTTCATCGCCGCGCCGGCCCTGGTGAAGGCGATCTTCCAGCTCCGGGCCGCCCGCGCCGCCCGGTTGCAGACGAGCCTGGCGAAGGGCTGGTAACTCATGTCCACCATGGCTGTCGAAGACGTCACGGTCGCCCCCGTCGACCAGGGCTTCTGGACCCGTACCCGCAAGGTCGGCGCCGTGCTGCTCGCCCTCGGCCTGCTGGCGACGGTGCTGTTCGGGGCGCTCGCCACCGGCGAGCAGGCCCGCTTCACCCTCAGCGAGGACACCGCCGGCGCCGCGCTCGAGATCCACGGCACCCTCGGCGCGATCCTCTTCGGCCTCGTCGCGGTCGCCGCCGGCGTCGCCATGCTCGCCGGGCTGCCGAAGCGCTGGTTCACCCTCGTGCTCGGCGTCGGCCTGGTCGGCTTCGTGCTGTCGTTCCTCTGCTGGCAGGTCTCCGACGCGCCGCCCGGGCAGAACTTCATGCCGCTGGTCAACATCCTCCGGAACACCTTCATCCTGGCCCTGCCGCTGATCTTCGGCGCCCTCGCCGGCGTGCTCTGCGAGCGCTCCGGCGTGGTCAACGTGGCCATCGAAGGACAGCTGCTGATGGGCGCCTTCAGCGGCGCCCTCTTCGGCAGCCTCTCCGGCAACGTCTGGGTCGGCCTGGTCGCGGCGGCGATCGGCGGCGCGTTCATCTCGCTGCTGCTGGCCGTCTTCTCGATCCGCTACCTGGTCGACCAGGTCGTCATCGGCATCGTGCTCAACCTGCTCGCGGTCGGCGTCACCGGCTTCCTCTACGAGCGGCTGATGCAGACCAACGCGCAGAAGTACAACAGCGCCCCCCGGTTCGGCAACTGGGAGATCCCGCTGTTGTCGGACATCCCGCTGCTCGGCCCGGCGCTGTTCCGGGGCAACATCTTCCTCTACCTCGGCCTGCTGCTGGTGCTGGTCATCCACATCGCGCTGTTCCGCACCCGCTGGGGCCTGCGTACCCGCTCGGTCGGCGAGCACCCCACCGCCGCCGACACGCTGGGCGTCAAGGTGCTCGGGCTGCGCTACCGCAACGTGCTGCTCGCCGGGGTGGTCGCCGGCATCGGCGGCGCGTCCTACACGCTGGCGCTCTACTCGTTCACCAAGAACATGATCGGCGGCAAGGGCTTCATCGCCCTGGCCGCGCTGATCTTCGGCCGGTGGAGCCCGACGGGGGCGCTGCTCGCGGCGCTCTTCTTCGGCTTCGCCGACCAGCTCGCCACCTACCTGGGCGCCATCAACAGCGTGATCCCGAACCAGTTCCTGGCCATGCTGCCCTACCTGGCGACGATCCTGGCGGTGGCCGGGCTCGTCGGTCGGGTCCGGGCGCCGGCCGCCGACGGCAAGCCGTACATCAAGGGCTGACGGGGGAGTACCACATGGAGATCGACTGGGAGCGGCTGCGGGCCGCCGCCACCGAGGTGATGCGGCACGCGTACGTGCCGTACTCGAAGTTCCCGGTCGGGGCGGCCGCGCTGGTCGACGACGGCCGGGTGGTGGTCGGCTGCAACGTGGAGAACGCCGCGTACGGCGTGGTGCTCTGCGCCGAGTGCGGGGTGGTCTCCTCGCTGCACGCCACCGGCGGCGGCCGGATCGTGGCCCTGTCCTGCGTCGACGCGACCGGCGAGCCGCTGATGCCGTGCGGCCGGTGCCGCCAGCTGCTCTGGGAGCAGGGCGGCCCGGAGTGCCTCATCGAGGCGAGGGGCGGCCCGCTGCGGATGGCCGAGCTGCTGCCGCACGCCTTCGACGTGACCGACCTGGAGGCCGTGACGGGGGAGGCCCCGGTGCCCGTGGTGCCGGAGCGGCTGGCCGCCTGGCGCGGGCGCGGCACGGTCTTCGTGCACCCCGACCTCTCCGCCGGCCAGCAGGTCTGGACCGCCTACTGGGAGCGGTCCGCGGGCGACGACGACGGCGCCGAGACCGGCGTGCTGGAGGAGGGCCCGAGCTGGGACGAGCCGGCGAAGGCGATCACCTGGGGCCTCGCCCGTACGCCCCGGGTGGTGGTCGTGGACGCCTCGGGGGCGATCTTCTGGGCCGGCGAGGGTGAGCCGCCGATGGAGATCCCTGCCCGCTGGGTTGGTTGAGCTTGGGGGATCGGGCCGACCGTGCCCGGCTCCGGGCGGTCAGGCTTGATCCCTCCGCCGGGCACGGTCGGCCCGATCCCTCGGTGGTCGCGGCCCGCGTGCCCGTATCTGCATACGACTAGGAAGATCTTTTGTGATGAGTGCTTTCACGGCGGTTGATGTCATCCGGGTCAAGCGGGACGGGGGGGTGCTCTCCGACGCGCAGATCGACTGGGTGGTGGACGCGTACACCCGGGGGGTGGTCGCCGACGAGCAGATGTCGGCGCTGGCCATGGCGATCCTGCTGCGCGGCATGACCGGGCCCGAGATCGCCCGGTGGACCGCCGCGATGATCGCCAGCGGGGAGCGGCTCGACCTCTCCGCCGTCGACCGGCCGACCGTCGACAAGCACTCGACCGGCGGCGTCGGCGACAAGATCACCCTGCCGCTCACCCCGCTGGTCGCCGCGTGCGGTGCCGCCGTGCCGCAGCTCAGTGGCCGGGGCCTCGGGCACACCGGCGGCACGCTGGACAAGCTGGAGTCGATCCCGGGCTGGCGGGCGGCGCTGGGCAACGACGAGTTCACCGCCCAGCTCCGGGACGTCGGCGCGGTGATCTGCGCGGCCGGCGCGGGGCTCGCGCCCGCCGACCGCAAGCTGTACGCGCTGCGCGACGTGACCGGGACCGTCGAGGCCATCCCGCTGATCGCCAGCTCGATCATGAGCAAGAAGATCGCGGAGGGCACCGGCGCGCTGGTGCTCGACGTGAAGGTCGGCTCCGGCGCGTTCATGAAGTCCGTCGAGCAGGCCCGCGAGCTGGCCCGGACGATGGTGGAGCTGGGCGGCGCGCACGGCGTACGGACGGTCGCCCTGCTCACCGACATGTCCACCCCGCTGGGCCTGGCCATCGGCAACGCCGTCGAGGTGACCGAGTCCGTCGAGGTGCTCGCCGGGGGCGGTCCCGCCGACGTGGTCGAGCTGACCCTGGCGCTGGCCCGCGAGATGCTCGACGCGGCCGGGCTGCCGGACGTCGACCCGGCGGCGGCCCTGCGTGACGGTCGGGCGATGGACTCCTGGCGGGCGATGATCCGCGCCCAGGGCGGCGACCCGGACGCCCCGATGCCGAGCGCGAACGAGGTCGAGGTGGTCCGCGCGGACACGGACGGCTTCGTCGCGGCGATCGACGCGTACGACATGGGGGTGGCGGCCTGGCGGCTCGGCGCCGGGCGGGCCCGCAAGGAGGACCCGGTGAGCGTGCCGGCGGGGGTCGTGCTGCACCGGCGTCCGGGCGATCCGGTGCGGGCGGGCGACGTCCTCTTCGAACTGCGGGCGGAGGACGCCGCCCGGATCCCGGCGGCCCGGGACGACGCCGCGCGGGCGGTACGGATCGCGCCGGTCGCGCCTGCCGCGACGCCGCTGGTCATCGAGCGGATCGGCTGAGCGCGGCGGTCCCCGGGGCGGCATGGTGCCGGCCCGCTCGGACCGCTATCCTCCCTGGCCAGGGGGGACAACCGGCGCCGAGTCGTCGCGAGCAGACAGGAATTTTCGCCGTGACCGTACCTGCCCCCGATCCACGGGAGGTGCGTGAGGCGAGCCTGGACGAGCTGTCCCGGCTGGGCCTCCCGCTGCCGCCCGCCCAGTTTCCGCTCGTGTGGGAGCCGGGCGACCAGATCGAGCTCCGTCCCACCGTGGAGATCGAGGCCCGCATCGCGGTGCTGCACCTGATCCTGGCCCGCTGCTTCGGGATGCCGCCGCAGTCGGCGATGAGCTGGCTGCTCGCCTCGCACCTGGTCGAGATGGTCACGCCGCCGGAGTTCCAGTTCGTGACCGGAGGCAAGGGCGACCACCGGTCGTTCGTGCTGCACCACGACGCGCTCTTCGCGCTGGCCTGGGTGCTCGGTCTGACCAAGCAACTCGACCCGACGCTGCCGGTCGACGAGCGGCTGGTGGAGCGGATGCCGCACATCCACGACGGGGAGACCTTCGGCCATTGGCGGGCCCGGATCCTCACCGCCCCGCAGCACCCCGCCGACGCGGCCGCCCTGCTGGACCTGCACTACTGCCTGGACTGGGCCTACCTGGAGACGGAACGGGCCGGTCGTACGCCGCCGGGGCTGGTGGACGCGAACGCCATCGGCCAGCGCCGGTGGGCCCTGGAGTGGGCGGTGATGCTGCGCGGGCCCTACCACGACGAGCCCCCCGGCTGGGAAGAGGTCGACCTCTCCACCTGACCCGGGCGTTCAGCGGGGTGCGGGGTGCCAGGTGGTCAGGCGTACCGCGACCGTCACCCGGACCGGCTCGGCGAGGGCGGCGACCCGGGCGGCGAGCCCGGCCGGGTCGGTGTGCCAGGCGCTGGGGCCCATCCCGACCAGCGTCGTGACCTCCGGGCCGGTCAGCGTCAGTTCCCGCCGGTGCAGGGTGGACGCCGCCGGGGTGAAGTGCCCGCCCAGGCTCTCGGCGACCCGGTCCGCCTTGGCCGGGTCCACCCGCAGCAGGCCGAGGGCGCCGACCAGTTCGGTCAGGTGGTCGTCGGCCGGCGTGACCACCAGCAGGGAGCCGGCCGGGTCGAGGACCCGGTGGAACTCCGCGCCGTTGCGCGGCGCGAAGACGTTCAGCAGCACGGCCGTGCTGGCGTCGGCCAGCGGGAGTCGCTGCCAGGTGTCGGCGAGCGCCGCCGCCGCGCGCGGGTGCGCCCGGGCGGCGCGGCGCAGCGCCGGCTTCGACACGTCCAGGGCGAGACCCGCCGCGTCCGGCAGCGCCGCCAGCACCGCCGCGAGGTGCCGGCCGGTCCCCGCTCCGGCGTCCACCACCAGGGGGTACGCCCCGTCGGCGCGGTCCACGGCCGCCGTCGCGGCGGCGGCGAGGGCGGTCGAGACGAGGTCGTAGTGGCCGGCGGCGAGGAAGTCTGCGCGGGCGGCCACCATCTCGGCGGTGTCCCCGGCGTGCGGGGCGCGGCCGGTGAGCAGGTTGACGTAGCCCTGGCGGGCCACGTCGAAGCTGTGCCGGCGCGGGCAGCGCAGCGCACGGGCGCCGCCGGTGGCGACCTCGGTCAGCGGCTCGGCGCAGACCGGGCAGCGGAGCCGGTCCACGATGCGGGGGTCCACCGGCTCATTCTCCGGGTCGGGTGAGGTGGTCGACCACCCGGTGGGTGAGCGCGTCCAGCGCGGCGACCTCGTCGGGGGTCAGCAGGTCGATGAGGTGCCGACGGACGGCCGCCACGTGACCGGGGGCGGCGGCCTCGATGGCGCGCCGGCCCTCGGCGGTGAGTACGACGACGGCGCCGCGCCCGTCCGAGGCGCACTCCTCGCGGGTGACGAGGCCGCGCTGCTGCATCCGGGTCAGGTGGTGGGAGAGCCGGCTGCGCGACCAGAGCATCCGGTCGGCCAGCTCGCTGAGCCGCAGCCGCTGGTCGGGTGTCTCCGAGAGGTCGGAGAGCACGTCGTAGTCGGGCTCGGAGAGCCCGGCGTCGCGCATCAGCTCGCGGGCCAGCTCCAGGTCGAGCAGGCGGCGCATCCGCCGGTAGCCCCGCCAGGCGCTCTGCTCGCGCTCGTCCAGCCAGCGTGGTTGTTCCATGTCGGCCATCCTAGCTATCTGGTTGACATGTCATCAACCTGCTTCCTAAGGTGAGTGACATGTCAACCAGATTACCGGGCCGGCTGGCCCGCGTCGGCACCGTCGCGAACGCGGTGGTGGTCGGCTTCGCGGCCGACGTCGCGCCGCTGCGGGTGGCGGCGTGAACGCCCGGCTGTGGGAGCTGTTCGGCGAGCGCGGCCGGGGCGTGCTGGTCACCCTGCGCCGCGACGGGCGGCCCCAGCTGTCCAACCTCGACTTCCTCGCCGAGCCCGGCCTGATCCGCTGCTCCACCACCGACGGCCGGGCCAAGGTGCGCAACCTGCGCCGCGACCCGCGGGCCAGCCTCCACGTCACCACGGCCGACGGCGGGGCCTACGCGGTCGCGGAGGGCGTGGTCACGCTCACCCCGCCCGCGGCGGCGCCCGGTGACGCCACCGTCGAGGAGCTGGTCGAGGTCTACCGGCGCATCCGCGGCGAGCACCCCGACTGGGCGGACTACCGGGCGGCCATGGTCGCCGACGGCCGGCTGGTGCTCCGGCTCGCCGTCGAGCGGCTGTACGGCTGGCGTCCCTGACCGGATCCCGGCCGGTCCCGTCGGCCGGTTCCCGTGCGGCCGACTAGGGTCTGAGCATGGTCGCGACAATCCGTTACGAGGACATCGTCAAGGTCCCGAAGGCACTGCTGCACGATCACCTCGACGGCGGCCTGCGGCCGGCGACGATCGTCGAACTGGCCGCCGAGGTGGGGCACGAACTGCCCACCACCGACCCCGAGGCGCTCGGCCGTTGGTTCGTCGAGGCGGCCGACTCCGGCTCCCTGGAGCGCTACCTCGAGACGTTCGCGCACACCGTCGCCGTCATGCAGACCGCGTCGGCGCTGCGTCGGGTGGCCCGGGAGTGCGCCCAGGACCTGGCCGCCGACGGGGTGGTCTACGCCGAGGTGCGGTTCGCCCCCGAGCAGCACCTGGAGCGGGACCTCACCCTGGACGAGGTGGTCGAGGCGGTGCTGGCCGGCTTCGTCGAGGGCACCGCGCTGGCCGCCGGGGAGGGCCGGCAGATCCGGGTCGGCACGCTGCTCACCGCGATGCGGCACGCCGCCCGGTCGCAGGAGATCGCCGAGTTGGCCGTCCGGCACCGGGACGCCGGGGTGGTCGGCTTCGACATCGCCGGCGCCGAGGCGGGCTTCCCGCCCACCCGGCACCTGGACGCCTTCGAGTACCTCCAGCGGGAGAACTTCCACTTCACCATCCACGCCGGCGAGGCGTTCGGCCTGCCGTCGATCTGGCAGGCGATCCAGTGGTGCGGGGCGGACCGGCTCGGCCACGGGGTGCGGATCGTGGACGACATCACGCCCGGCCCGGAGCCCGTGCTCGGCCGGCTGGCCGCGTACGTGCGGGACAAGCGGATCCCGCTGGAGCTGTGCCCGTCCTCGAACGTGCAGACCGGCGCCGCCCCCTCGATCGCCGAGCACCCGATCGGGCTGCTGCGGGACCTGCGGTTCCGGGCGACGGTGAACACCGACAACCGGCTGATGAGCGGCACGTCGATGTCCCGGGAGATGGCCCTGCTGGTGGACGCCTTCGGCTACGGCTGGAAGGAGCTCCAGTGGTTCACCATCAACGCCATGAAGAGCGCCTTCATCCCGTTCGACGAGCGGCTGAAGATCATCGACGAGGTGATCAAGCCCGCGTACGGCAAGCTGCTGGGCTGACCACGGCGGGCCGCCGCGTTCCGGCGGCCCGGTCAGGTGCGGTGCGGGTGGCCGGCGAGCAGGCCGGCCACCGCGCGCAGCACCTCGCCCGCCCGGGCCGCCTCGGCGCCCAGGCCGGTCTGCCGCCGCAGCACCGCCGGCTCGGTGCGCAGCAGCGCCAGGCCGCGGCGCACCAGCACCCCGGGCGCCTTGCGCTGCTCGGCGAGGTCGCGCGCCAGCCGGCGGACGAAGGTCGCCCCCCGGGGGCGCCGCAGGGCGTACGCCCCGGCCAGGACCCCCCTCCGGCGGCACTCCTCGACGATCTCGGCCGCGAAGATCCCTTCGGCCACGAAAAGTGGCGAACCGGCGACCTCGAATGGCCGGGTGGACACCCGACGGTCCGCACCGATCGCATAAACCGGCACATCGGCCTTGCCCTCCCTGGCCAGTCGGGCAATCGTCTCCACGGCCGCCGCGGCGTCCCAGGAGCGGGGAGACTCCCAATCCACCAGGCCGTTTTGTCGCGGCAACGTAGGGTCGTCACCGTCCTTGTAGAAGTCGTCCAGGCAGAGCACCGGAAGACCGGTTCGCTGCGCTATGTACGACTTTCCCGACCCGGACGGACCGGCGAGCAGGACAACGCGATGAGGGTGCTTCATTACCTTCAGTGACTCCGGCCAGACGGATTGCTATCAAATTGCATCAACATCTCATCACACCGCTGGCTGCGGCCAACCTGGGCTTTCTCTTTCGCAGGTAGCGTGATGGAATCTCGAATGGTCCGGCCCGCAGGGTCGGCCGCTGGTCCTTGTCCAGGGGCAACGCGGAACCAGAAATCGCGAGGGCGGTGACGTGAGCAAACGGCCAAAGCCGGCGGGCTCCTTCCTGTCGCGTCTGCGCCGGCCGGCCGGTCGGTTCCGCGACATGCCGATCTGGTCCAAGCTCGGTCTCATCATGATCGTGCCGACCATCGCCACGGTGGTCGTGGGCACCAGCGGTCTGGTCGACCACCTGGAGACCCTCAACAACGCCAACCGGGCCGGCGACCTGGCCAACCTCGTCGGCCACTCGGGCAACCTGGTCGACACCCTCCAGGACGAGCGGACCAACGCGCTGCGCCTGCTGGGCGTCCCGCGCGGCCAGGACAACGCCCGCTACAAGCAGGCGTACGAGCGGGCCAACACCGAGGTCGACGAGGCCAAGGGGCGGTACTCCCAGCAGCGGGCCGAGGTCGAGGACCTCCCGGCCAACCTCGACGGCCTGCTGGGCGAGATCGACCAGACGCTGACCGACCTGCCCGGCACCCGCAGCCAGGTCTTCAACGGCAAGCTCGGGCTCGTGCCGGCCATGCAGGCCTACGACGGCCTGATCGACGACCTGATCAGCATCCGCGACTCGGCCACCCAGCTCGCCGGCGACAACGAGCTCAGCGACAAGATGCGCGCCTCGACCGCCACCGCCCGGAACAAGGAGTTCCTCTCCCGCCGCCGCGACGTGGTGCACCGGGCGTTCATCCAGCAGCGGCTCACCCCGAACCTGCGCAACGAGTACATCGCCACCAGCACCGGCTCCAGCCAGTGGCTGCAGAGCTTCCAGGTGGTGGCCAGCCAGCCGGAGCAGGAGTACTACGCCCAGATGGTCGCCGGCCCCGACCTGCGCGAGGCGAACACCTACAACAGCTGGCTCAACGGCATCACCACCGCCGACAGCCTGACCGGCGCCCCGTTCGACGCCGACCAGTGGGACGCGGCGATGGTGGCCAACGCCAAGCTGATCCGCACGGTCGAGACGAAGATCGACCGTGAGGTCGTCGCGGGTGCCGAGAACCTCCGCTCGGACGTGCAGCGCCAGGTGTTCCTGGAGACCGGCCTGTTGCTCAGCATGCTGCTCCTGGCGATCCTCTTCGCCTACCTGGTCGCCCGCTCGATGGCCCGCTCCCTGCGCGACCTGCGTCAGGGCGCCCTCTCCATCGCCCAGTACGGCCTGCCCCAGGCCGTGGCCCGGCTGCGCGACCCCAAGGTGACCGGTCAGCTCTCCCCGGTGCAGCTCGCCAACCAGATCGCCGAGCCGCTGCCGGTGCGCAGCAAGGACGAGTTCGGCCAGGTGACCGAGGCGTTCAACGCGGTCCACCTGGAGGCCGTCCGCACCGCTGCCGAGCAGGCCGCGCTGCGCGCGTCCGTCGCGACGATGTTCGTCAACCTGGCCCGCCGGTCGCAGATCCTGGTCGACCGCCTGATCGGTCACCTCGACCGGCTGGAGCGCGGCGAGGAGGACCCGGACCGGCTGGCCGAGCTGTTCCAGCTCGACCACCTGGCGACCCGGATGCGCCGTAACGACGAGAACCTCCTGGTGCTCGCCGGCGCCGACTCCACCCGCGTGCAGCGGCAGCCGGCCGCGTTGATCGACGTGCTCCGGGCGGCCCAGTCCGAGGTCGAGCACTACACCCGGATCGAGTTCGGGGTCATCGACCGGGACATCGAGGTCGCGGCGCACGCCGTCAACGACCTGGTCCACCTGGTCGCCGAGCTGTTCGACAACGCCACCGCCTTCTCGCCGCCGGACTCGCACATCATGGTGGAGGCCCGGCGCGTCGGCGACCGCGCGTCGCTCTACGTGGAGGACCGGGGCATCGGGATCAGCCCCGATCAGCTCCACGACCTCAACGAGCGGCTCGCTACGCCGCCGCAGGTCGACGTGGCCGTCTCGCGGATGATGGGCCTGGTCGTGGTCGCCCGGCTGGCGTCCCGGCACGGCGTCAAGGTCGAGCTGCGTCCGGGTACCGACCGGGGGACCGTCGCCGAGGTGGTCATGCCGACCTCGGTGCTCGTGCCCCGGGCGCTCTCCGGCCGCCCGCAGTCGTCGCCCGCGCTGCCGGCGCCCGGCCCGCAGTCGTACGGCCCGGCCCCCGCCTTCGGCGCGCTGCCGGCGCTCGGCAACGGCCCGGCCAACCCGATGCCCACGCAGCGCCCCGGCGAGTCCGGCAACCAGGTCACCCTGGGCGGCCGGCCGTTCGACCCGGCGCCGCGCAACGGGGCCGGCACGCCGGCCTCGGCCGGCTCGGCGCGATCCATGCCGGCCTGGTCGGACCTGACCGGCGCCAGCGGCTTCGACGGCGGCGAGGCCTACCGGCCGCGTACGTCGAACGGCGAGCCGATCGACCCGCTACCGCAGCGCCGGTTGGCCGACGACCAGGACGCCACGGGCCAGCAGCAGGCCGTCCCGCGGCAGCTGCCCAGCAGCCCCGAGGCCCGGCCGTACTCCGTCCCGCCGGTCTCCGCGCCGCCCGTGCCCTACGCGGGTCCGCCGGTGTCGACCCCGCCGGTTCCCTACTCCGCGCCCCCGGTGTCCGGCCCGCCGGTCTCCGGCATGCCGGTCTCGGCGTCACCCGTCTCCGGCCACCCGTACTCCGGCCCGCCGGTCTCGGCCGCGCCGTACTCCGGCCCGCCGTACTCGCCGCCGTCGACCGGCCCGCTGCCGCAGCGTCCGGCCCCCGGCACGCCGGGTCCGAGCACGCCGGCGCCGCCGGCCTGGCCGCCGGTCGCCGGTGCGGACCGTGACGTGGCGACCCCGCCGGTGCCCGAGCGGCTGGCCGCCGCGCTGGACATGACGACCGAACTGCCGCGGGTGCCGCGCTCCGGCGCGCCGGCCCCGGCGGCCCAGGCTCCCGCGCCGGCGGAGCGGTCGGCACCGGCCGTCCCGCAGGCGCGGCCGACCACGCCGCCGGCCCAGACCCGGCAGCGGTACGCGGACGAGACGATGGAGCTGCCGATCTTCCGGGAGCTCGAGTCGGCCTGGTTCCGTACCCGCCGCCCGGGGTCGGAGGAGGCGGCGCCGGCCGCCGAGAAGACGCCGACCAACGGTGCACCGACCCAGCAGTTCGCCCGGGTCGACGCCGATGGTCGGGCCGTGCAGCCGACACCACCCGGGACGACAGGTAACGCACCGATGGCAGACACTCCGGCGGCCGGAGGAGCGCCGCGCGAGAACGGACCGACGGCCAACGGGGGTGCCCGCCCCGGCGTCGCCGACAGCTTCGGTCATCGCCGGTCCTCGCAACAGACCGGTGGTTGGCAGACCGCGGCGGACGACGGGTGGCGCGCCGCCTCGGCGGCGACCGAGGTGCCCGTCGCGGCGACCACCTCGACCGGTCTACCCAAGCGCACCCCGATGGCGCAGCTGGTGCCCGGCGCGGTGGAGAAGCCCACCATTGCGGTGCAGCGGCGTACGCCGGAGGGTGTCCGAGGCCTGCTTTCGGCCTACCATCGGGGCGTGCAGCGGGGGCGTACGAACCCGTCGGACAGCAACCCGACCAGCCCGGAGGCGACTCCGGGAGGGCAGCAATCCTCGCAGTCTGGCTCAGGCCCGATGGCCGGGAGCGGGCAGAAGGAGCAAGAACGATGACAACTACGCAGGATCTCGGTTGGCTGCTCGCCAACTTCGCCGACCGGGTACCCGGTGTCGCGCACGCGGTCGCCGTCTCCGCGGACGGACTGCTCCTCGCGTCGTCACGGGACCTCCCGCGGGACCGGGCCGATCAGCTGGCCGCGATCGCGTCCGGCCTGGTCAGCCTCACCCAGGGCGCGGCCCGCTGCTTCGAGGGAGGCGCGGTGCTGCAGACAGTGGTGGAGATGGACAATGGCTTCCTGTTCCTGATGTCCATCTCGGACGGGTCGTCGTTCGCGGTGCTCGCCGCCCGCAGCAGCGACGTGGGACAGGTGGGCTACGAGATGGCCCTGCTGGTCGACCGGGTGGGCGACGCGTTGACCCCGCAGCCACGCGCGGCTGCGGGAATGCTGGGCTGACGACCCGTTGACCCGTGAGGTCGGCGGGGTGACGACGACAACGACGACGGCTCCAACCGGAGCCGGTGCCGGGTGCGAGGGAGGTGAGCGGCGACATGGCCGATCGTGACGAACCGACCGGAGCTTTGGTCCGTCCATACGCCGTTACCCGTGGTCGTACCCGCCCCCGCCTCGACATCGCGCTGGAGGCGCTCGTCGAGACGACGGTGCGCGGCCGCGCCGCTGCCAATGGCAACGGCGCTCAGGGCCGCGAGCACCAGTACATCGCTGCGCTGTGTGATGGACGTGTGCAGTCGCTCGCCGAGATCGCGGCGCGGATGCAGCTCCCGCTCGGTGTGGCCCGGGTGCTCATCGCCGACATGGCGACGGACGGCCTGGTCGCGGTCCACGAGCCGACCATTTTGGACGACTCGGACGACGCGGTGGGCACTGAACTGCTGGAGAGGGTGCTGAGTGGACTTCGCAGGCTCTGACATGTCGCACCGTCCGCCGACCCCGAGTGGGCGCGTGACGTCGGCGAAGATCGTTATCGCCGGTGGATTCGGCGTCGGCAAGACGACGCTGGTCGGCTCGGTCTCGGAGATCACGCCGCTGACGACCGAGGCCATCATGACCTCCGCCGGCGTGGGCGTCGACGACACCCGGCAGGTGCCGGGCAAGACGACGACCACGGTGGCGATGGACTTCGGCCGCATCTCGATCGACCGTGACCTGATCCTGTACCTGTTCGGTACGCCGGGGCAGACCCGGTTCTGGTTCATGTGGGACGAGTTGGTCCGCGGCGCGATCGGCGCGGTCGTGCTGGTGGACACCCGCCGGCTGGCCGACTGCTTCGCGGCGATCGACTTCTTCGAGCACCGGCGGCTGCCGTACCTGGTGGCCATCAACTGCTTCGACGGGATGCAGTACCACGACCCGCAGGACGTCCGGGACGCGCTCGCGATCCCCGGCGACGTGCCGGTGGTGGCCTGCGACGCCCGTAACCGGGAGTCGACGAAGCACGTGCTGATCTCGCTGGTCGAGTACGTGCTGACCATGCGGCGCTCGCGCGCCGTGGCGCCGGCCTGATCGCCGCGACACGCCCGGTGACGGCTTCGGCCGCCACCGGGCGCTCGTCGCTGCCCGCGCCCAGGTGGCGCGGGGTCAGGACACCCGCGTCCAGGCACCCGCGCTGACGGTGTAGACGCCCAGCGAGCCCTGGTCCATGCCGCCGTGCCGGATGGGGGTGAAGGAGTACATCCCCGCCATCCCCTCGGTGACCTGGTTCTGCAGGAACGCCCGGATCCGTCCACGGTCGACGCTGGTCGACAGCCGCGCCGCGTCGGCGATCAGCTGCACCGCGTCGGACGCGTACGGGGCGAAGCCGCTGAACCCGCCGTGCAGCTGGACGTAGCGGTAGACGAACTCCTTGCGGTCCAGCGCCGACATGGTGGTGTTGGCGAGCATCGCCCCGCCCAGCGAGGTCGGGTGGACGGCGTACGCGCCCTCCAGGAGGGCCGCGTTCCCGCCCTCCAGGGTCTGCTCGGCGACCCCGCCCGCGTCGAGGAACACCGGCCCGTCGTAGCCGGCCCGGCGCAGCGCCCCGACTGCGGCGGCCGAGTCCGGGGCGGTCGCCCACACCACCACCCCGTCGGGGCGCGAGCCCGTCGCCGCGCGGGCCGCCCGGCGAAGGTCTTCGCCGGTGCGGGGCAGCCGGGTGGCGGTGCTCAGCGCCACCCCGGCCGTCCGCAGGGCGCCTGTCATGGCCCGTACGCCGGAGTCGCCGTGCAGGCCGTCCGCGGCCAGCAGCGCCACCCGGGAGAGCCGCTGCGAGGCGATGAGCCGGGCGAGCCGTCGGGCCATGTCGCCGGCGTCCGGGGTCATCTTGAAGACGTACGTCCGCTGCGCCAGCGGCAGCACGATCCCGTCGCCGAAGGCGAGTGAGAGGAACGGCACCCGCTCCTTCTGCGCCACCCCGGCCAGGGCCATCGAGGTCTCGGCCATGGTCCCGCCGAGCAGGGCGTGTACGCCGCCGTCGCGGGCCAGTGCGGTGGCCTGCCGGGCCGCCAGCGCGGGATTGCCGGCGTTGTCCCGCACCTCCAGCCGTACGGCGCGGCGGAGGTT
The DNA here is from genome assembly GCF_049847285.1 of Micromonospora sp. DT62. Classification (NCBI taxonomy): domain Bacteria; kingdom Bacillati; phylum Actinomycetota; class Actinomycetes; order Micromonosporales; family Micromonosporaceae; genus Micromonospora; species Micromonospora sp. DT62. The sequence continues at coordinate 118,347 of NZ_JBNCOB010000015.1, read as the reverse complement.
GCCGATCGGCACGCCCTTGGCGTTGAGCGATTCGAGGGTGATCTCCAGCGCCCGCTGCTGGAGGACGCCGAGCGCGGCGCCGGGACCGGTCAGCTCCAGGCTGACCCCGATCAGCAGTTCCTGACCGCCCGGCGCGACCGTCGTGGCGCGATCGCCCCCGCCCGGCTCGTCGCGCCCGCAGGCGCTGAGCAGGAGCGTGCCGGCCGTCGCGGCCAGCAGGCCCCGACGGGTGAACACGGAGGGGCCGTTCGCCGATGTCGCCATGAGTCGCCTTCCCACCCGGCGACCCCTGCCGCCGGCTGTTCCGCCGGTATGCTCCCGGCCGCCGCGACATGGCGTCAAATTATCCGGGTGTGGGCAGGAACACGCAGGTGGGAGGCGGTTTCCCGGCGGTCAGGAACGGTAGCCGGCGGAGCGGTACTCGTATTCCCGGTCGTCGTCGCGGTCGCCCGTGTCGCGGGTGAAGTCCCAGCCGCCGGCGGCCTCCCGGCCGGGTCGGCCGCCGACCGCGAACCCGCCGATCTCCTGCCCACGGCGCCAGCCGCGGAAGTAGCCGGTGGTGTTCTCGGCGAGGCTCGCCGCGTCGCGGACGATCCGCAGGGGCCGCTCGTCCCGCAGCGGTGAGCCGGGGACGAGGTTGGCCTGGGGGACCCGCTTCGGCAGCCCCGCCGAGGTCTCGGCACCGACCGCCGGGCGGGCGGCCTGCTCGGCCGCCTGCCAGCCGGTGTCGGCCGTGGTCGACCATTCCAGGTCGGACTCGTCGTCGTGCCCCACGAACCAGGCGGACTTGGCCTGGGCGAAGATCAGCAGGTCGCCGTCGCCCTCGTCGGACACGGGCGGCGGGCGGCGCTCCATCGGGGGCGCCGGGCGGTACTCGGCTGCCGGTCGCTCGTCACGTGGTGCCGGCCGGTACTCGGCCGCCGGTCGCTCGTCGCGGGGCACCGGCCGCTCGTCGCGGAGTGCGGGCCGCTCGTCGCGGAGTGCCGGTCGGTAGTCGGCGGACGGTCGCTCGTCACGCGGTGCCGGTCGGTACTCGGTCGGCGGCCGCTCCTCGCGGGGGGCGGGCCGGCCACTGCGGGCGGTCCCCTCGCGGTCGACCAGCCGCAGCGGGGGCGTCTCGGGCTGGGCGTCGGCGGCCGGGCCCGTCCCGCCGCGCAGCGCGCGGTCCGCCAGCGGCGGCGGCTCGACCAGCCGCAGCGCCGGAGGCTCCTGGGGCAGGTCGTCGGCCAACCAGGGCGGGGTGACCCGGCGCTCCGCCCCCGGATCGGTCGGGGCGTCGACGCCGCGACCGCCGCGGTCGCCGTAGGAGCCGACGACCGGGTTCTTGGCGGAACTGTCGGCCGGGTCCTCCGGGTTGTTGACCAGCGGCCAGTTCGCCCGGGATCCGGGGGGAGCGGACTCCTCCCGGGCGGCCGGGGAAGTGGGTTCCTGGCCGGGGCGTGGCGTGGGCACGGGAACGCTGAGGTCGGTGGCGCTGAAGCCGCCCGTGGGCGTGGCCGGCTCGCCGTTGGTCTTCGGGCGGGGCGGGATCACGGTGCGCTGGCGCTCCGCGCGGGCGTTCTGGATCGCCGCCGTGGTCAGGGTGGGGCGGAACGGCTCTCCCGCCTCGGCCGGTGGCACCGTGCCCCGCTGCGCCGGAGCGATGGGGGTGATGCCCGGCGGCGGGGGCGGCGGCGCGGACACCGGGCGGTTGGTCGGGCCGTCGATCCGGCTCGGCAGCGACCCGGGGCGCGTGGGGGGCGCGGAGACCGGGGGACCGGCGACCGCGGCCGGCGTCACCGGCGCCGGCGCGACCGGCGGCGGGGTGACGGGAATCGGTGCGACCGGCGGCGGGCCGAGCGGCCGGGGGGCCGCGGCCGGCGTCGGGCCGGAGGCGGGCTCGGGCCGGTTGCGGCGGCCACCGCCCGGGGCGGGCTCGGGCTCGGCGGGCCGGAGGGCACGCAGGCCGTTGCCGGTGGGGATGAGGCCGGGCAGGGCACCGCCGGTGGTGGTGAGGCCGGGTGCGTCGCCGAGCGGTTCGGCGTGCCGGATCGCGGCGCGGCGTCCGGGGGCCGGGGTGGCGGGCGTGCCGACCCGGTCGTTGAGCGCGCCCACCAGCGCCTGGCAGCCGGCGTCGCAGGCCCGGACGGAGGCGACCGCCTGCCGCACGGTCTCCGCCACGGCGGAGGTGAGGGCGCGGTTGACGGTGGCGCGGCGGGGCGTCTCGCTGATGGCCACCCGCAGGGCGGTCACCGCTGAGGTGAGCTCGTCGGCGTCGGCGACCCCGTCGGCGGCGAGCCGCGCCGTGACCGCCTCGGCGGGGGACGGGGCGTCGTCGCCGTGGCCCACGGTGCCGCTCAGCATGCCGGGCTCGGGCAGGGCGTCCAGCACGGCCAGCGAGACCGGCTCGGCCGGGTCCGGGTACGCCCGCAACGCGGCCGGGTAGAGCTCGCGGAGCACCTCCCGCAGCGCGACGGCGGCGGAGTGCCGGCCGCTGGCCAGGGCGGCGTGCGCGGCGAGGACCTGCTTGTAGCCGGCGAGGTCCCGGGGGGCCGGGAGGGTGACGGCGGAGAGGGCGCCGGCCTGCAGGGCCCGGGCCAGGCCGACGGCGCGCCGCTCGGCCGGGGGCGACTGCATCTCCTCCAGGGAGTCGTCGTCGGCGAAGCGCTCGGCGAAGTCGTCGACGGAGTCGTCGTCGGCGATCGCCAGTGGACGCCCGGCGGCGCTGAGCAGCGAGGTGACCGTGTGGTCGTCGCTGTCGGCGGCGATGGCCGCACCGCTCGGCCCGCCCGACCGCTCCACGAGCAGCGCGACCAGCTGGGCGTAGCCAGCGGGGTCGTCGCCGATCTCGCAGACATGCAGCAGACGGCCTGCGTCGTCGACCACAGCGGACGTCAGCGTCGAACCGGCCGAGACCGGTCGGTCGGCCGGATCCGCCGAGGCCAGACCGCAGTACACGCGCACGAGCGCCACGGCGTCGTCCTCCTCCCGGGACACAAGGCTTTCACTGCCAGAGACTGATGCTCCCCGTAAAGGGTCAGTCGCGCCAGTCCACCGTCGCAGAGATCTTCCCGACAATGGTGCGCCAACCCAGACTTGCGGTTTGTGCCCCGATTTTCCTCAGCCGGCGCCGACCGAAGAACCCGCCGACGCCGCCGTCGACCGAGGCGCGCAGCGCCTCGTCCAGGTCGTCGAGGCTGGAGCCGGCGGAGAGCATGTCCAGCACCGAGGGCAGCCGCAGCGCGTACGCCAGGTCACGGGCCACCTCGCCGGCCTCGATGAGCAGCGTCCAGTCCCAGGTGTCGTGCCCGCCGCGGAGGTTCTCCACCACCAGGTCGAGCTCGTAGACGTCCTCGTCGAGCGGCGCGATGTCGGCCGGCTCCACCCGTTCGGACAGTTCATTCCAGCTGTCCAGTTGAGACAGGTCGTTCGGCGCCCCGGAGCGGATGAAGCTGACCAGCGACTCGGGCGTCTTGAAGAGCAGCAGCTTCCCACGGTGGGTGAGGAAGGCCGGCACCTCCTCGTCGCCCGCCTCGTCCTCGTCGTCCTCGGCGGCGGTCTCGGCGTCCTCGTCGTCGGTCGCGTCGCGGCGGCGGCCCTTGGCCTCCTCGTCGTCGCTCTCGGCGAACTCCTGGGCGACCTCCTCGTCGAGGATGACGACGGCCTCGTCGTCGTCCTCCTCGTCCTCCTCCGTGACCTGGCGGCGGGCCAGGAACGGGTCGTCCTGGTCGCGCTCGGTGACGTCGGTCGGGGTCAGCTCCCGCGCCGGCCGGTAGGCCCGCAGGGTGTAGCCGGTGCCGGCGGGCAGCGCGATCTCCACCGGGTCGATGCGCAGCTCGTCCCAGAGGGCGCGGGCGGCCTCGGCCGAGACGGTTGCGGTGCCGGACTCGGCCGGGGCGTCGGCGTCGTCGAGCTCGGGCTCGTCGGCGTCGGGCCGTTGGGGCGACTGGCGGGCCACGCTGACCTCCGTGTGCTTCGGGTTGCCCACCCGCCGGCGTCCGCCGCCGGCGAGTGACTCTGGGCACATACCCTAGTGGGCGTCTCCGGGAGACCGGTGCCCGCACCCCGGTGGCGGAGCGGGCGGCCGACAAGTAGCGTTGCTACGCATGAAGGCCCAGGCGCTGCACGGACACCTCGACGCGCTGCTGCTCGCGGTGCTCGAGCAGGGTTCGCTGCACGGCTACGCGATCATCGAGGCGCTGCGCAACCGCAGCGACGGGCAGCTCGACCTGCCGACCGGCACGATCTATCCCGCGCTGCGCCGACTGGAGCGGGCCGGCCACGTGGTCAGCACCTGGAGCACCGTCAACGGGCGGGAACGGCGGACGTACCAACTCACCGACGAGGGTCGACGGGCGCTGGCCGGCGAGCGGTCCGGGTGGCGCGAGTTCCGCTCCACCGTCGGCCGGTTCCTCGATACCGACACCCCGCCGCCGGCGTCGGCCTGACGGGCACCGGTCGTCGCGACAGGCCGGTGTCCCTCGTCCGTCGTGCGGGACGGGCGGCAGCCCTCGACCCGGGTGGGGCGCCCGATCCGTGGCCGGGATCAGCGGGCGGCGAGCAGCCAGGTGCGGGCGGCCCGGCCGAGCCAGAGGTAGCCGGCGGCGGCCACCGCCGCGCCGATGATCATGGGCGGCCAGGTGAGCGCGTCGTCCCAGAGGCCGATCGACCACGCGAAGAGTGCCGAGCCGGTCAGTACGCCGAGAGCGAGGACCCCGACGAGGGCCGCCCCCACCGCCCGGTCGGCGCCGCCGCGTAGCGCCGCCCGGCCGGCCCGCAGCAGCCCTGTCGCGGCCAGCGCGAACGCCGCCGCCCAGATCCAGCCCACCGACGCCGACAGCAGCTGGTAGGCCGCCGGCGGCGGGGAGCCGCCCCAGCTCGACCCCTGCCAGGTGAGGTCGCCGGCGACGAACGCGACCGTGGCGAGCGCGATGACCCGCAGCGACAGCCCGCGCAGCGCGCCCGCCGCCAGCTCCGCCTGGTAGGCCGGGGCGAGCTGCGCCGGCGAGCCGAACTCGGCCACCGCCCGGCGCTGCGCCTCCGTCGCCGGCAGCCCGTCCGCCCGGTACGCGTCGACGGCGTCCAGCAGCCCGTGCCGTGCCTCGGTCAGCAGGTCGGACTTGAGCCGGCGCGGCCCCCGCAGGTGCGCGCCCAGCTCCCGCAGCCGTTCCTCCACCGCCGTCGCGTCGTCCTCGCCCCGCATGGCCCCCACCCTGTCACGGGTCGCCGCCGGACGTCGTCGGGGACAAACCCTGGCCCGACCCGGAGCCGGTGGGCGGTCGGGCCGGGCGGAGGTCAGGGGCGCAGCGCCAGGTACCCGCGTTCGGCCGCCTCCTGGATCAGCCACTGGTCCCGGTACCAGCCGGGGGCGGCGACCAGTTCGGCGTGCCGGCCGCGTTGGGCCACCCGCCCGGCGTCCAGCACCACGATCTCGTCCAGCTCGGCGAGCCCGCTGAGCCGGTGGCTGATCAGCAGCACGGAGTGCCCGGCCGGGGTGGCCGCCAGCGCGGAGGCGAGCACCGCGTCGGCGGCGGCGGGATCGAGCCCCTCCGTCGGCTCGTCGAGCACCAGCACACCCGGCGCCGCGAGCAGCGCCCGGGCCAGCGCGAGCCGCTGCCGCTGGCCGCCGGAGAGCTGGCCGCCCTCCTCGCCGACCACGGTGTCCCAGCCGTCGGGCTGCTCGTGCACCCAGTCCAGCAGCCCGGCCGCCGCGGTCGCCGCCGCCAGCTCCTCCTCGCCGGCGGCAGGCCGCCCGAGCAGCAGGTTCTCCCGCACGGAGGCGTGGAAGACGTACGCCTCGGCGAGCAGTCCGCCGACCGCGCGGGGCAGTTCCTCGGTCCGGTACGCCGACAGCCCGCGTCCGTCGAGGGTGACCCGGCCGTGTGCGGGGCGCACCGCGCCGGTGAGGACGGCGGCCAGGGTGCTCTTGCCGGCGCCGCTGGGCCCGACCACCGCGACCCGGCGACCGGGCGGCAGGTCCAGGCTGAACCCGTCCAGGGCGGGCGGGGCGCCCTCCCGGTACCGGACGGTGACCTCCTCGAACCGGACGTCGTACGGCCCGGGGCCGACCTCCGCGCCGTCGGAGGTGGCCGGACCGGCCGGGGCGTCCAGCAGGGCGGCGACCCGGGTCAGGCCGGTCCGCAGCTGGGTCCACTGCCGGGCGGCCCCGACCAGCGCCAGCGCGATCTCCACGGCGGCGAGCGTGCCGACCGCCAGGACGCCGACCAGCACCCCGTCCACGTCGTCGGCGAGTGCGGCGAGCACCACCGCGCCGGCGGTCAGCCCGGCCACGAGCACCCCCGCCGCGTCGACGGCGAAGCCCGTGGCGGCGAGCCGCCGCTCCAACCGGGCCAGCCGGCGGGTCCGTGCCCCGGCCGCCGCCAGCGCGTGCCCGGTGGCGCCGAACGCGGCCAGGTCGGCGGCGCCGTGGGTGAGGTCGACCGCGTCGGTGGCGAGGGCGCCGCGCAGCGGCGCCAGTTCGGCGGCGGCGCGCCGGGTCAGCGCGGTGGCCAGGGCGGGCAGCGCCACCCCGGCGACCAGCAGCCCGACCGCGAGCACCCCGGCGGCGGCCGGCGACATCAGCGCCGCCCCGCCGACCGCGAGCACGCTGACCAGCGCCGCCGCCGAGGCCGGCACCAGCACCCGCAGCAGCAGGTCCTGGACGGCCTCCACGTCGGAGACGAGCCGGCTCAGCGCGTCGCCGGAGCGCTGCCGGGCCGTCGGGCGGGCGGCGAGGGTGCCGAAGACCCGGGCCCGGACGTCGGTGATCAGCCGCAGCACGGCGTCGTGCCCGGCGAGCCGTTCGGTGTAGCGGAGCACGCCCCGGCTGATCGCCAGCGCCCGGACCGCCACGATCGCCACGGTGAGGCGGTCCAGCGGGGGCTGGCCGGCGGCGCTCATCAGCAGCCAGGTCGCGGTGGCCATCAGGGCGAGGCCGGCGAACTCGGTGGCGGCGGCGAGCAGCCCCGCGCCGAGCAGCCGGTTCAGGTACGGCCGGGCCAGCCGCAGCACGGCCCGCTCGGCGGAGCCGGCGCGCCCCGGCCCGGTCCGGGCGTCGGCAGTGGCGCCGGCCGCGAGGGCGCTCTGCGCGTCGGTCCGGGCGTCGTCGGCGGCACCGGGCGCGTGGGTGGGTCGGGCGTCGGCGGGGGGCCGCTCGTCGGTCATCGGGTGGCCTCCCCGGCCGCCGTGGGCGTCAGCTCGGTGACCCGGCCGTCCTCGATGCGCAGGATCCGGTCCGCGTCGGCGAGCAGCGCCGGCCGGTGCGCCACCAGCAGCGCCGTCCGCCCGGCCACCAGCCGGCGGGTGGCGTCGAGGACGACGGCCTCGGCGGCGGTGTCCAGCCGGGCGGTCGGCTCGTCGAGCAGCACCACGGGCGCGTCCCGCAGGAACGCGCGGGCCAGCGCGACCCGCTGCCGCTGCCCGCTGGAGAGGCCGTGCCCGCGTTCGCCGAGGACGGTGGCGAGCCCGTCGGGCAGCCCGGCGACCACGTCGTCCAGGGCGGCGTCGTGGACCGCCGTGGCGAGCGCTTCGTCGGGGGTGTCCGGCGTGCCGAGCCGGATGTTGTCGGCCAGCGAGGCGGCGAAGAGGTGGGCCCGCTGCGGCACCCAGGCCACCTGGCGGCGCCAGCCGTCGGCGTCGGCGTCGGCCAGGTCGACCCCGCCCACGGTGACCCGGCCGGCGGTCGGGGTGACGAAGCCGAGCAGCAGGCCGAGCAGGGTGCTCTTGCCGGCGCCGCTGGGGCCGATCACGGCGACGCGCTCGCCCGGGCGGATGGTCAGCGTGACGTCGCGCAGGGCGGTGGTCCGCTCGTACGCCACAGTCACCGCCTCGAACCGGATCTCGCCCCGGCCGTCGGGGACGGCCGCGCCCGCGCCGCGCGCCGGCGCGGGCGCGGCGGCCGACAGGGTCAGCGCCTCGTCCAGCGCGGTGAGCCCCTCCATGCTGGCGTGGAACCGGGCGCCGGCCGCCCGCAGCGGCAGGTACGCCTCCGGGGTGAGCAGCAGCACCAGCAGCGCGGTCTGGAGGGTCAGCCCGCCGCCGAGCAGCCGTACGCCGACCGGCACGGCGACCAGCGCCACCGAGAGGGTGGCCACCAGCTCCAGCACCAGGGCGGACAGGAACGCGATCCGCAGTGTCTTCATGGTCGCGACCCGGTGGCCGTCGGCCATCCGGCGGACCACGTCGGTCTGCGCCCGGGCCCGGCCGAACGCGCGCAGGGTGGGCAGGCCGGCGACCATGTCGAGGAAGTGGCCGCCGAGCAGGGAGAGCCGCCGCCACTGCCGCTCGGTGGCGGCCTGCGCCTGCCAGCCGAGCAGCGCGCCGAAGATCGGGATCAGCGGCAGGGTGACCGCGATGATCAGCGCCGAGCTCCAGTCGGCGAAAAGGATCCGGGCCAGCACGGCGAGCGGCACGGTGACGCTGAGCACCAGCTGCGGCAGGTAGCCGGTGAAGTACGCGTCGAGCGCGTCCAGCCCGCGCCCGGTCAGCGTGGCGAGCTGCCCGGCGCGCTGTCCCGCGACCCAGCCGGGGCCGTGCCGTCCGACCGCCCCGAGCAGGTCGGCCCGCAGTGCCGCCTTGACCGTCGCCGCGACCCGCGCCGAGACCGTGCCCTGCGCCCAGACCAGCAGCGAGCGGGCGGCCACCGCCGTGGCGAAGCCGGCCAGCGCGGGCCGGTCGAGCCGCCCTTCGAACGCGGTCGCCAGCAGCGCGGCCAGCGCCGTGGCCTGCGCGACGACCAGCCCCGCGGCCAGCACGCCGAGCAGCGCGAGCACGGCGAGGTCGCGCCGGGCCCCCGGGACCCGGCGCAGCAGACGCGGGTCGAAGGGACGGCGGTTCACCAGTACACCGGTGCCCTGCCGTCGGTCCGTCCCCGGAACACCCACCAGCACATCGCCTGAAAGCCTAGTAGGGCCGGCAGGAGCGGCAGCGTCACCCAGCTCAGCAGCCGCAGCGTGGGGGTGCTCGCCGCCGCGTCGGCCACGGTCAGGGACGCGCCCGGGTCGACCGTGGAGACGAGCGCGTAGGGCCAGATGGTCGCGCCGGCCAGCGCCACCGGCAGCGCCAGCGACGCGCAGGTGGCGGCGAAGGCCAGTCCCGGCCGCCGCCGGGCGAGCGCCGCCCGGGCCGTCAGCAGCGCCGCGACCAGCAACGACAGCAGCAGTACGCCCACCACCGGCTGCCGTGCGGCGGCGCGTACGTCGGCGGAGAGCAGGCCGAGGACGGTGGCCGCGCCGACGGTGGTGAGCGCCACCGGGACGAGCCGGGCGGCCAGTCGCCCGACCGGCGCGGCGTCGGCGGCGGGCAGCCGGAGCGTGAGGAAGGTCGCACCGTGCAGCGCGACCAGCGCGACGACGGCGAGCCCGGCGGCGGCCACGAACGGGGTGAAGAGGTGGGTCACCCCGGCGACGTGGCCGTCGGCGCGCAGCGGTACGCCCTGGAGCAGCCCGGCCAGCACGGCGCCCCAGCCGAGCGCGGCGAGCACGCTGCCGACGACCACGATCCGGTCCCACCAGGCGCGGGCCCGCTGCCCGTCGGGGCGGCTGCGCAGCTGCACGCCGGCGGTCACCAGGATGACCCCGGTCAACGCGGCGAGCACCGCCGGGTAGAAGCCGGAGAGCAGTTCCCCCTCCAGCACGGGGAAGGCGCCGAACAGGATGCCGACGGCGGCCACCAGCCAGACCTCGTTGCCGAGGAAGAACGGGCCGACCGCGTTGAGCGCGGCGCGGCGGCGGGCGGGGTCGGTGTCCCTTGCGAGCAGCAGGCCGACGCCGTAGTCGTAGCCGCCGAGCACCAGGTAGACGGCGAAGAAGAGGCCGAGCAGGGCGTACCAGGCGAGTTCCACGGTCGTCTCCTCAGGCGAAGGCGGGCTCGGGGTGGGGGTCGGCCGGCGGCTGGTCCGGTTGCCGGCCCAGGGCGGGGTCCTGCGCGCCCCGGGCGGCGTGCCGGGCCAGCAGCACCCAGTTGGTGACGGCGAGCGCGCCGAGCAGCAGGCTGAAGCCGATCAGCGAGGTGAGCATCAGCCAGGGGCTGACCGGCGACACCGCCTGGTCCACGGGCAGCAGCCCGTACGCGGCCCAGGGCTGGCGGCCGACCTCGCGGGTGATCCAGCCGAGGATCAGCGCGACGAACGGCAGCGGCAGGGCGAACTGGAGGATCCGCAGCGGGACGCGCAACCGGATCACCCAGTCCCGCCAGAGCAGCGGGAGCATCAGCCAGAGCAGGCCGAGGGTGAAACCGATCAGGATCATGAAGCCGAGGCCGACGTTGGCGAGGGCCGGCGGCGTGTAGTCACCGGGGCCGAACCGGGCGGTCCATTCGGCGATCAGCGGTGCGGCGGCGGCGTCGTCGCCGAACTTGGTGGGCTGCACGTCACTGATCGCGAAGAACTGGGCGAAGCCGAAGCCCTGCACGAAGAAGATCGCCACCGCGGAGGTGATCAGGCCGATCCGCAGGCCCTTGCGGTGCAGCGCGAAGTCGGGGGTGCGCCGGAGCAGGTGCCACGCGCTGACCGCCGCCATCAGCATCCCGCCGACCAGCAGCGCTGCCGTGACGACGTGCCCGAACGCCACGCGGAAGGTGGGGTTGTCCAACAGTGCGGAGAAGTCGGTGAGATGCGCGACCCCGTCGCGTACCTCGTAGCCGACCGGGTTCTGCAACCAGGAGTTCGCCACCATGATCCAGAACGCCGAGGCGTACGCGGTGATCGCGACGCCCCAGAGCAGGGCGAGGTGGACGCCCCGGCGCAACCGGTGCCAGCCGAAGATCCACATGCCGAGGAACGTCGACTCCAGGAAGAACGCGACAAGCGTCTCGATGGCCAGCGGTGCGCCGAAGACGTTGCCGACGTAGCGCGACAGCCCGCTCCAGTTCAGTCCGAACTGGAACTCCATCACGATGCCGGTGGCGATGCCGAGCACGTAGTTGATCACGTAGAGCTGGCCCCAGAAGCGGGTCAGCCGTTCGTAGACCGGCTTGTTGGTGATCACCCAGGCGGTCTGGAGACCGACCAGCAGGGTCACGAGGCCCAGGGTCACCGCCACGAAGAGGAAGTGGATCGAGGTGGTGGTGGCGAACTGCAGGCGGGCGAGGAGCAGGGTGTCCATGGCCGGCTCTCCGTACGGTTGGCTCACTTGTCGTAGCGAGCCTACACGTAGGTTACCTACGCATAACTACTATGGCCCGTCGTAGACGATGCTACGACGATTTGTAGTAGCCGTGGGGGAGGGTTGGGGCGCCGGGCGGTTCGCGTACGCGGGCGGTCCGGTCCCAGCATGTCCGGAGGCGATCCACGCGGCGGTAACTCCACCGTGCGCGGGAGCACGCCGGCGGCCCCCGGGTGCCGCCGAGGGAAGCGGGCCGGTGCGGGGGCGGGCCGGTGCCCGGTCAGTTCAGGAAGAGGGAGACCGGCAGGGCGGCCACGTTGGTCGCCACGGTCAGCGCGGCGGCCCCGAGCAGCCGGGGCGGCCGGTCGGTGACCAGGAGCCGCTGCACCCGGACGTCGAGGTCCCGGTCGCCCAGCCCGAGCGTGCCGGCCGGAGTGACCCGGTTGCCCGCTGCGGCGAACCGGCGCAGCGCACCGGCCAGCGGGGCGTCGGCGTGCGCCTCCCGGGCCTTGTCGTCGGCCCGCATCTCGACCAGCAGGGCGACCCGGTCGTGCGCCTCGCGGACCCAGGCGAACCAGGGCAGCGCCCGGCTGAGCGCGGTGAACGGCAGCAGCACCAGGTCGTGCCGTTCCTGGGCGTGCGCCCGCTCGTGGGCGAGCACGGCCGCCAACTCGGCACTGTCCAGCAGGTCGAGCGTGCCCGCGCTGACCACCACCCGGGGCTTCATCCCGGGCAGGCAGTACGCCGCCGCGCTCGGATGGTCCAGCACCAGCGCCCCGGGCACCGTCGGGTCCCGGCGGGCGACCAGGGCGAGTAGGTCCCGGTGCCGGCGCTGGGCGCGTACGGTGCCGTGGACGCTGCGGACGGTCGTGGTCAGCAGCACCGCGCCGATGCCGAAACCCACCCCGACGGCGGCCAGGTGCGGCGCGCCCAGCCCGACGGGCAGGGTGCCGTGGGCGAGGTCGGTGGCGAGGGCGACCAGCGCGCTGCCGGTCGGGCGGTCGTAGGCGGACAGGCCCAGCGCCATCGGCACGCCCATGGCGGAGAGCCCGAGGGCCAGCCCGACCGCCTGCCAGCAGACGATCGCGACCCGGGGACTGCGCCACGTCCAGGTGGAGCGGGCCAGCACCTGCGCGGTCAGCCAGCAGGCCAGCATCGACGCGGCGAAGTGCAGGGCGTACGCCACGACCGTCGCCCTACCTGTCCGCTGCCTTGCCGGTCCGGGGCGGCAGGCCGTCGACCGACGGCGCCTCGACCCGGTCGGTCAGCGCGCTCCCGTCGTGCCCGGCCCCTTCGGCCTCGGCCCCGAGGGCGGCGCGCAGCACCTCGGCCTCGGTGCCGGTCACCGATCGGGCGAAGCGCACCAGCGCGGCGTCCCGGCTGCCGCCGAGGTCGAGGGCGTCGAGCATGAGCTGGGCGATGTACGCCTCGCGGCTGGCGGCGGCCCGGTAACGCCAGGCCCGCCCCTCCCGCTCGCGCTGCACCATGCCCTTGCCGGCGAGCCGGTCCAGCACGGTCATCACCGTCGTGTACGCCAGCTCGCGGCCGTCCAGCGCGTCGGCCACCTCGCGCACGGTGATCCCGTCCGACGTGCCCGGGACCGAGTCCCACAAGACGTCCATCACCGCACGTTCGAGATCACCAAGCCGAGTCACGCCGCAATCCTACCCCCCGTAGTAGACCCGCCCCGCCCCGCACACCGGACCACCCCACCAAGGCGGCACCCCGAGCGCTCACCCCACCCGACGCAGCACACCTGAGCCGAGCTCTCCCACGAACCTGTCCACGGACGGGTTTTCCGGGGAGCCCCGCCCGCGCAGGGATCAAGCCTGACCGCCCGGAGCGGGCGGGGCTCCCCGGAAAACCCCAGGACAGCGACCAGTCACACCCCCTTGGGGTGCCAGACCGTCTTCGTCTCCAGCAGCGTGGTCATCCGGGTGATGCCGGGGTCGGCGGACCAGTCGTGGTCGGCCGGGGCCGGTCGGAGCACCCGCTTGAGGTTCTGCGCCGCCTTGACCTCCAGTTCGACCGCGAGTTCGACGTCGGTCACGCCGGTCAGGTCGATGGCGTTGACGTCCATGTGGGCGGCCAGCGCCGGCACGGTCTCGGTGATCCGGCCGGTGAGCAGGTTGACCACGCCGCCGGGCAGGTCGGAGGTGGCGAGCACCTCCGCCAGGGTCACGGCCGCCAGGGGCTGCGTCGGCGAGGTCGCCACGACCACGGTGTTGCCGGTGACGATCGCCGGGGCGATCACGCTGACCAGGCCGAGCAGCGCCGGGGACTCCGGGGCCACCACGGCCACCACGCCGGTCGGCTCGGGCGCCGACAGGTTGAAGTACGGCCCGGCGACCGGGTTGGCGCCGCCGTACACCTGGGGCAGCTTGTCGGACCAGCCGGCGTACCAGACCCAGCGGTCCACGGCCGCGTCGACCTCGTCGCCGGGCACGCCGAGGGCGACGAACTGCTCGCGCCGGCCCTCCAGCATCTCGGCGACCCGGTAGAGGATCTGACCCCGGTTGTACGCCGTCGCCCCGGCCCAGCCCTTCACGGCGGCGCGGGCGGCGACCACGGCGTCCCGCGCGTCCTTGCGGGAGGCGAGCGACACGTTGGAGTCCTGCACGAGATACGACCGTCCCGACTCGCTGCGCGGGAACTTCCCGCCGATGAAGAGCTTGTACGTCTTGCGTACCGCGACCCGCTCAGACATTGAGGTAGCCCTCCAGCCCGTGCCGGCCGCCCTCGCGACCGTAGCCCGACTCCTTGTAGCCGCCGAACGGCGAGGTGGGGTCGAACTTGTTGAACGTGTTGGCCCAGACGACGCCGGCGCGCAGCCGGTCGGCCATCCACAGGATCCGGGAGCCCTTGTCGGTCCAGATCCCGGCCGACAGCCCGTACGGCGTGTTGTTGGCCTTCTCGACGGCCTCCGCCGGGGTGCGGAACGTCAGCACGGACAGCACCGGGCCGAAGATCTCCTCGCGGGCGATCCGGTGCGCCTGGGTGACCCCGGTGAAGATCGTCGGCGCGAACCAGAAGCCGCGCTCCGGCAGCTCGCACGGCGGCGACCAGCGCTCCGCGCCCTCGGCGGACCCGGCGTCGGACAGCTCCCGGATCCGCGCGAGCTGCGCGGCCGAGTTGATCGCGCCGATGTCGGTGTTCTTGTCCAGCGGGTCGCCGACGCGCAGCTGGGCCATCCGCCGCTTCAGCGACTCCAGCACCCGGTCGGCGACGTTCTCCTGGATCAGCAGCCGGGAGCCGGCGCAGCAGACGTGCCCCTGGTTGAAGAAGATCCCGTTGACGATGCCCTCGACGGCCTGGTCGACGGGGGCGTCGTCGAAGACGATGTTGGCCGCCTTGCCGCCCAGCTCCAGGGTGAGCTTCTTGCGGGTGCCGGCCACGGCGCGGGCGATGGCCCGGCCCACCTCGGTCGAACCGGTGAAGGCGACCTTGTCCACGCCCTGGTGCTCGACCAGCGCCCGGCCGGTCTCGCCGGCGCCCGTGACGATGTTGACCACGCCGGCGGGCAGGTCGGCCTGCTGGCAGATCTCGGCGAAGAGCAGTGCCGTCAGCGGCGTCGTCTCGGCCGGCTTCAGCACCACCGTGTTGCCGGCGGCGAGCGCCGGGGCGATCTTCCACGCCAGCATCAGCAGCGGGAAGTTCCACGGGATGACCTGCGCGGCCACGCCGAGGGGGCGCGGGTTCGCGCCGAAGCCCGCGTGTTCCAGCTTGTCGGCCCAGCCGGCGTAGTAGAAGAAGTGCGCCGCGACCAGGGGCAGGTCGACGTCGCGCGACTCCTTGATCGGCTTACCGTTGTCCAGGGACTCCAGCACGGCCAGCTCGCGGGAGCGCTCCTGGATGATCCGGGCGATCCGGAAGAGGTACTTCGCCCGGTCCCGGCCCGGCATCGGGCCCCAGACCTTCTCGTACGCCTGGCGGGCGGCGCGGACGGCGCGGTCCACGTCCTGCGCGCCGGCCTCGGCGACCTCGGCGAGCACCTCCTCGGAGGCCGGGTTGACCGTCTTGAACGTGCCGCCGTCGGTGGGGTCCACGAACTCCCCGTCGACGAAGAGCCCGTAGGAGGCTTTGAGGTCCACCACCGAGCGGGACTCGGGGGCGGGTGCGTATTCGAACATCGGCTCTCAGTCCAGGGTGAAGTAGTCGGGACCGGAGTAGGTGCCGGTCGTCAGCTTGGTGCGCTGCATGAGCAGGTCGTTGAGCAGGCTGGAGGCGCCGAACCGGAACCAGTCCGGGTCCAGCCAGTCCGCGCCGACGGTTTCGTTGACCATCACCAGGTACTTGATGGCGTCCTTGGTGGTCTTGATGCCGCCGGCGGGCTTCACGCCGACCTGCCGGCCGGTGGCGGCCCGGAAGTCGCGGACGGCCTCCAGCATGACCAGGGTCACCGGCAGGGTGGCCGCCACCGGGACCTTGCCGGTGGAGGTCTTGATGAAGTCGCCGCCGGCCAGCATCCCCAGCCAGGAGGCGCGCCGCACGTTGTCGTACGTGGCCAGCTCGCCGGTCTCCAGGATGACCTTGAGGTGCGCGTCGCCGCAGGCCTCCTTGGTGGCCACGATCTCGTCGTAGACCTCCTGGTAGCGGCCGGCGAGGAAGGCACCCCGGTTGATCACCATGTCGATCTCGTCGGCGCCGGCCGCGACGGCGGCCCGGGTGTCGGCGAGCTTGACCTCCAGCGGGGCCTGGCCCGACGGGAAGGCGGTCGCCACGCTGGCCAGGTGCACGCCGGAGCCACGCAGCACCTCGGCCACGTGCGGGACCATCGCCGGGTAGACGCAGACCGCGCCCACGTGCGGGCAGGTCGGGTCGGCCGGGTCGGGGCGCAGCGCCTTGGCTGCGAGGGCCCGCACCTTGCCCGGGGTGTCCGCCCCTTCGAGGGTGGTCAGGTCGACCATCCGGATCGCCAGGTCGATGGCCTGGGCCTTGGCGGTGGTCTTGATGGAGCGGGTGCCGAGCTGTGCCGCCCGCTGCTCCGCGCCGACCTGGTCCACGCCGGGCAGGCCGTGCAGGAAGGTCCGCAGAGCGGTCTCGGATCGTCCCAACTCGGAGAGCTCCGACCGGGCCGACGTCGCTGTCGCCGTCATGCCCCGAAGTCTACGCACCCGGCCGGACAGTGATCTTGGTCACCGTCCTGTCGCCGGCGCGGTGGTGAGCGAGGTCGCCGGTCCGGCCGCACCCGCAGTGCCGGGACGGGTGGACCGGTAGGTTGAGCGATCGTGGACGTACACGTCATTGACCATCCGCTCGCCCAGTCGCGGCTGACCGCCATGCGGGACGCGCGCACCGACTCCTCCTCGTTCCGGGCGGCGCTGCACGAACTCACCACCATGCTGGTGTACGAGGCCGCGCGCTCCTTCCCCGTCGAGAAGTACCCGGTGCAGACCCCCGTCACCGGCACCGAGGGCACCCGGCTGGCCAACCCGCCGCTGCTCGTACCGGTGCTGCGGGCCGGTCTGGGCATGGCCGACGCCGCGCTCGGCCTGCTGCCGGAGTCCTCGATGGGCTTCGTCGGCCTGGCCCGGGACGAGGAGACGTACGAGCCGCGCGCCTACATGGAGTCGCTGCCGCGCGACCTGAGCGGCCTGCCGGTGCTGGTGCTCGACCCGATGCTCGCCACCGGCGGCTCGCTGGAGCACTGCTGCCGGCTGCTGGCCGACCGGGGCTGCACCGACATCACGGTGCTCTGCGTGCTCGCCGCGCCCGTCGGCATCGAGCGGCTGGAGCGCTCCGGCCTGCCGCTGCGCCTGGTCACCGCCTCGATCGACGAGGGGCTCAACGACAGCATGTTCATCGTGCCGGGGCTCGGCGACGCCGGCGACCGCCAGTTCGGTGGCATGCCCCGCTTCTGAGGTCGGCACCGGCACGTCACGGCCTCCCGCCGAGTTGCGGGAGGCCGTTCGCAACCGGGGCTCTTCCGCTCCGGCCGGCAGGCCGCCCGCACCGGCCGGAGATCCCGCGCCCGGTTGCCGGTAACGATCCGACCCGTCCGCGACACATACCTGGTGTCCCTGTCAGGAACTGCGGTCGGGAGATCCCTGATGAAACCCGTGGGTGAGCGGGGCGAGGACTGGTTCACCAGCCTCTACGCCGCGCACTACCCGGACATCGTCCGATACGGCCTGCGTCGGCTGCCCGACGCTGACGCGGCGGCCGAACTCGCCCAGGACGTCTTCGTCGTCGTCTGGCGACGGCGCGGCGAGGTGCCCGAACACGCCCTGCCCTGGCTCTACGCCGTGGCGCGGCACGTGGTGGCGAACCGGTGGCGGTCCCGGCAGGGCGGACCCAGCCTGCTCCCGCTCGCCGAGGCGGATCACGTGCCGGCACGGATCGTCGAGCCCGACGCCGTCGCGCCGGTGCTCGACCTGCACCGGGCGCTGCGCGCGCTCCCCGAGGCCGACCAGGAGATCCTCCGGCTGGTCGGCTGGGAGGACCTGAGCGTCGGCGACGCCGCCGTCGCCCTGGGCTGCACCCGGTCCGCCGCCGCCGTGCGGCTCTTCCGGGCCCGGCGTCGACTGCGCTCCGCACTGACCACGCCCACCCCCGCCCGCGGCACCCGCCCGGCGTCCGCCCACGTCTGAGAGGAGCGCCATGCACACCACGCAGCGGGTCCGGGAGCTCCTGGGCCCGGCCGACCCGGCGCGCGACGTCGTCGTACCCCCGTCGCCCCGCACCGCCCACGACCTGATCCTCCGCGCGCAGGACGCGACCGCGACCCCGGCCGGGCCGGTACGCCGGGGCGCGTCCCGGCGCACCGTGTTCGTCGGCGCGGTCGCCACGCTGGCGGTGCTCGGCTCCGCCGGGGTGGCCCAGGTGCTGCGGGACGGGACGGCCATCCCGCCGGAGCCGGCGCAGCCGGTCGCCGGCACCGTGCTCAAGCCGGTGGCCTACGAGGTCGTCGCGGGCGAACCGGCCGATCGGCACCTGCGGGCGCTCGCCGCCCGCCTGGTGGACGCCCCGCCCGACAGCACCGCCGGCCGCTACGCCTACCGGCACGGCAAGTCCTGGGGCAGCCCGACGTCGATGTCGCCCGAGGGGCACATGATGAGCTTCGTGCACGAACGCCGCGAGTGGGCGGCGGACGACGGTCGCCGCTGGCAGGACGTCGAGCCCCTGGGTGCCGAGTACCCCGACGAGGCGTCCCGCGAGTACTGGTCGACCCGGCTACGGTCGACGGCGGCCGACCCCTCGGCCAGCAGGCCGCCGCGCGGGATCCGGGAGATCCCACCGGACCCGGTGAGCCGCCGGCTGCCGGCCGACCGGGCGGAACTCGAGCGCTGGCTCGGCACCAGAAAGCCGGCGGGCGAGCTGGCGATGCGCGTGTACCACCTGTACAGCAGCTACCTGGTGCCGCGGCGGACCCGGGCCGACCTCCTCACCATCCTGGCCGGGAAGCCCGGCTTCGAGTGGCGCGGCCGGGTCGTCGACCGGGCCGGCCGCCAGGGCGTGGCCGTCACCGCCGACCTCGTACCACCGGCCGGGCAGCCTCTGCAGCGGGCGCAGATGCTGCTGGTCTTCCACCCGGCGACCGGTGAAATGCTCGCGTTCGAATATCTGGAGACGGCCCCGAAGCGCCGCGTGCTGCACTACGAGCTCCTGCTCGACGCCCGGCGCACCGACACGCTGAGCTGACCACCGTCCGGCGCGCGCCGGAACGGTCGGGACACGGGGCCCGACCGCCCCGGCGCGCGCCGGACGGGTGCGGAGCCCGGGTGCGGCGGCACGCCATCGGCGTCGAGTTGGTGCGCGGGGGTGCCCACACCCGCTACCGTCTCCGGCCATGACTGGTGTTGCTCTCGCCGAAGAGCTGCTTCTCCTCGCGTACGACGACGAGACCGGCAAGGCGACCATGCCGCGGATCAGCCTCGACCTGGGGATGGCCGCCGCGGTGCTGATCGAACTGGCCCTGGCCGGGCGGATCGTGTACTCCGAGGGGTCCCTGACGGTGGTCGACCCGACGCCCACCGGCGAGCCGCTCGTCGACGGGGTCCTCGCCCGCATGGCCGCCGACACGCCGCACAGCCCCTCGTCCTGGGTGCAGCGGCTGCGGCACGGCCTGCGCGACAAGATCCTGGGCGACCTGTGCGCCCAGGGCGTGGTCCGCGACGTCGACGAGACCGAGCTGGGCTTCATCCACGTGCACCGCTACCCGACGGTGGACCCCGCCGTCGAGGCGGACACCCGACGCCGGCTCGCCGAGGCGCTGGCCAGCGGCGAGTTGCCCGACGAGCGGACGGCGGCCCTGGCCACCCTGGTCGCGGTGCTGCGGATGGAACCGGCGCTCGGCCTGAGCGGTGACGCGGCGCGGGAGGCCCGGCAGCGGCTGGAGGAGATCGCCGGCGGATCCGGCTTCTCCGGCACCGTCAGCCTGGACGACTCCGTGGTCCGCCCCTCCGTCGGCCTCGTCGTGGCCGCCCTGGCCAGCGCCGTCAACGCCGCCCTGGGCCCCCGCCGCTAACCCCCCACCCCCACCCCCACCCCCACCCCCACCCCCCTTCCCCTCCCCGCCCCATCCCGTTGATCATGAAGTTATTGGCACCGGAAATCGCTTTCCAGTGCAATAACTTCATGATCAACGCGGGGTGCGGGGTGCGGGGTGGGTGGGGGCGGGGTGGGTCAGAGGCCCAGGGTTTTGGCCATTTCCGTGCGGAGGGTGATTACCGCGTCGGTGGCGCGGGCGCGGGCCGCGGCGACGTCGCCGTCCGCCACCGGCTCCACGACCTCCAGGTACGCCTTGAGCTTCGGCTCGGTGCCCGAGGGGCGGATCACCACCCGGGCGGTGCCGGTACGCAGGATCACCACGTCCGCCTCGGGGAGCAGGTCCTGCGCCTCGGTGACCGGCTGCCCGAGCAGCGTCGTCGGGGTGGCGGCCCGGATCCGGGCCATCGCGTCAGCGATCAGCCGCAGGTCGTCCACCCGTACGGAGAGCTGGTCCGTGTGGTGCACGCCGAACTCGGCGGCCAGCTCGTCCAGCCGGTCGGTCAGGGTGCGCCCCTGCGCCTTGAGCCCGGCGGCCAGCTCCGCCACGGTCAGCGCGGCGGTGATGCCGTCCTTGTCGCGTACGTGCTCGGGGGCGACGCAGTAGCCGAGCGCCTCCTCGTAGCCGAAGACCAGCGGCTCGGTCCCGCCGCCGGCTCGTACGATCCACTTGAAACCGGTCAGCGTCTCGTCGTACGGCAGGCCCCGGGCGGCGCACATCGCCCGCAGCAGCGACGACGACACGATCGTGGTGGCGTAGAGGCCGGTCACGCCGCGCCGCATGAGGTGGTCGGCCAGCAGCGCACCCACCTCGTCGCCGCGCAGCATCCGCCAGCCGGACGGGTTCCCCTCCGGCTGATCCGGGCCGGCGACCGCTGCCTGCGTGCTCACTGCGGGACCGGTGTCCCGGACGGCCACCGCGCAGCGGTCCGCGTCGGGATCGTTGGCGATGGCGATGTCCGCGCCCGTCGCCTCGGCCAGCGCGACCAGCCGGTCCACCGCCCCCGGCTCCTCCGGGTTGGGGAAGGAGACGGTCGGGAACGCCGGATCGGGCTCGGCCTGCTCGGGCACCACACCGGGCACGGGGAAGCCCGCGCGGGCGAACGCCGCGGTGAGCACCGCCGCGCCCACCCCGTGCAGCGGCGTGTACGCCACCGCCAGGTCGCGCGACCCGTCCGGGTCGATGACGGCGGCGGCCCGCTCCACGTAGGAGGCCACCAGGTCGTCGCCGAGCACCTGACCGGCCGGCCCGAGCGGCACCTGGGCCAGCGGCCCGACCGACCGGATCGCGGCCTCGATGCCGGCGTCGGCCGGGGGCACGATCTGGGCGCCGTCGCCGAGCGCCCCGCCCAGTTCCGCGCCGAGGTAGACCTTGTAGCCGTTGTCCTGCGGCGGGTTGTGGCTGGCGGTCACCATCACCCCGGCGACCGCCCCGAGGTGGCGCACCGCGTACGCGAGCACGGGGGTGGGCAGCGGGCGGGGCAGCAGCAGCGCCGGGCGTCCCACGCCGGTGGCGACCTGGGCGGTCCGCTCGGCGAACTCGCGGGAACCGTGCCGGGCGTCGTACCCGATCACCAGCGGGCCGGAGCCGCCCTGGGCGGCGAGCCAGCCGACCAGCCCGGCGGCGGCCCGGGTGACCACCGCGAGGTTCATCCCGTTGGGGCCGGCGCGCAGCGGGCCGCGCAGCCCGGCGGTGCCGAAGGTCAGCGGGCCGGCGAAGCGGTCGGCCAGCTCCGGGGCGCTCGCCGGCAGGCGGTCGAGCACCGCCCGCAGTTCCTCCCGGCTGGCCGGGTCAGGATCGTCGTCGAGCCAGCGCCGTGCTTGCTCGCGAATGTCGTCGATGTCAGTGGTTTCCGCCGGCATGTCTCTTGATAGCACGCCGGCGGATCACCACCGCGCTTCCCCCGGGCTCAGCCGGCCTCGGTGAGCTGGAACGACTTCACCATCTCGTCGAAGATCGGCCGGCTGTCGGCGAACTTCGTGTCGGTCGAGGTGAGGTAGAACGAGTAGACCTTGCCCTCGTGGACCACGCCGCGCCACACGCCGTGCCGCTTGGTCTCGCCCTCGCCGCAGGTGTACTCGAACTCGGCCGCCGCCTTGCCGACCCACTGCACCTCGTTCATGGCGAGCTGGGCGTACGGCTTGGCGCAGGACTTGGAACGGTTCTTCAGGCCGTCCTCGGCGACCTCGGCCCAGCGCATCGAGTTGGTGCGGAAGTCCTCCACCAGGATCCGGACCTTGCGGCCCTCGTCCTCCGGGTCGACGTAGTCCACCCAGTTGCCGGCGCTCTTGATCTCCCAGCCCTGCGGCACCATGACCCGTACGCCCTTGCCGGTGTGCTCCTTCATCTCGGGCACGCCGGCGGCCGGGGCCTGCGACGTCGGTGCGGCCTGCGGGACGGTCGGCGCCGGGTCGTCGCCGCCGGTGAAGAGGACGACCGCCCCGATCAGCAGCAGCACGGCCAGGCCGCCGGCGGCGGCGGCGAGCTGCACCTTGCGCGGCCAGCCCTTGACCGTGCCGACGAGCTGGTTGCCGACGGAGCCGACCCGGCCGCCGAAGCCGCCGCCCGAGCCGCTCGTGGCGGGCGCGGTGGCGGGAGTCGCCCACGGCTGCCCGGTGCCCGGCACCGACCACTGGCCGCCGCCGTAGGTGCCGCCGAGGTGCTGGGTGGCCTCCGGCGGCGGTGCGCCGAAGACGGGCGTTCCGGCGCCCACCCGCTGGGTGGCATCCGGCGGGGGGCCGAAGGTGGGCGTGCCCGCCTTCACCCGCTGGGTCGCCTCGGTCGGGCCGCTGAAGCCGACCAGGCCGGCGGCGTTGGTGCGCAGCTGCTGGGTGGCGTCCGACCCGCCGGACGTCATCCGCTGGGTCGCCTCGGCGCCGCCGTAGGTGCGGCCGGCCGGCGTGGACCCGCTCGGCGCGGGCATCGCGCCGGTGGGGGTGTGCAGCGGCCCGGCCAGGGCGTCGGCGCTGGTGTCGTCCATCGCGGCCGGGCTCGCGGCGAGGGCGGCCTGCGCGGGGCGCTCGCCCCGGCGCAGCGCCGCCAGCCGGTCGGTGAGCGACTCGTCGGGGTCGAGCATCGCCCGGCCGCCGATCTGCCCGCTCGGCTTCGGCTGCTCCGGCGCGGCGGCCGGCGGGGTCGGCACGGGCCGCTGCACCGGAACCACCGAGTAGGGATCAGTCACCGAGTTCACCGCGGCGGCGTTGCTGGTCAGCGGGCCGGCGAGCAGCTCGCGCAGCATGGCCCGGGCGGTGTGCACGTCGAGTCGGCGGGCCGGGTCCTTCTCCAACAGGCCCATCAGCACCCGGGCCAGCGGCCCGCTGCGCTGCGGCGGGGCGGGCGGGTCCTCGACCACGGCGTGCATGGTCTCGATCGGGTCGCCCTTGTCGAACGGGGGCCGCCCCTCCACCGCCGTGTAGAGCGTGACGCCCAGCGAGAAGAGGTCGCTCGGCGGGCCGAACTCCTGGCCCATCGCCCGCTCGGGGGAGATGAAGTGCGGCGAGCCGAGCACCATCCCGGGGGTGGTGAGCTGCACGTCGGTGGGCATCCGGGCCACGCCGAAGTCGGTCAGCACGCAGCGCCCGTCGGCGCAGATCAGCACGTTGGCCGGCTTGACGTCGCGGTGCAGCACACCGATCGCGTGCGCCACCTCCAGCGCGCCGAGCAGGGCGATGCCGATCTTGGCGACCACCCGCTGCGCGACCGGCCCGTCCTCGATCACCATGTCGGCGAGGCTGCGGGCGTCGAGCATCTCCATCACGATCCACGGCCGGCCGCCCTCGGTGACCACGTCGTAGACCTGGACGACGGCCGGGTGCTGGATGGCCGCCGCCGCGCGGGCCTCGCGCAGGGTGCGCTCATACATGGCGTCGCGGTCGCTGGGGGCCAGCCCCGGGGGCAGGACGACCTCCTTGACGGCCACGTCCCGCCGCAGGAGTGTGTCCGTGGCACGCCAGACCGTGCCCATGCCGCCGTTGCCCACCGCCGAACGCAGCGAGTAGCGCTCGCCGATGGTCGTGCCGGGCGTCGCGCGGCCGTTGGGGGAACTGACTGGTCCGCCGCTCCACGTCGGGATCTGAGTCACAGAAAAGCCACCGGGGGAATTCGAGGGGGGCTGGGACACAACCCCCCTATCTTGCTGGTTCCGACGCCCGATGCGAAACCCGACGCGGCGGACGTTTGTCGAACTGGACGGTACGTGTCCGAGCGTTCACCTCTCGTCGATGCCCGTCGACGCGTCGCCCGGTGTGCGGTATCCCTCACCCGCCGACGCCGTCGCGCGTCCTACCATCCGCTAATGAGCGAACCGCGGTCAAGCGAGTCCGGTTTCCCGATCAAGGGCGTCTACACGGCGGCGGACCTTCCGGAGGATCTGGATTCCCGGCTCGGCGGCCCGGGCGAGTTTCCGTACGCGCGTGGGGTCTACCCCACCATGTACACCTCCCGCCCCTGGACCATGCGCCAGTACGCCGGCTTCGGCACCGCCACCGAGTCCAACGCGCGGTATCACCAGTTGTTGCGGGCCGGCACGATGGGTCTCTCCGTGGCCTTCGACCTGCCGACGCAGATGGGCTACGACTCCGACGACCCGATCGCGCACGGCGAGGTGGGCAAGGTCGGGGTGGCCATCGACTCGATCGACGACATGCGGCTGCTCTTCGACGGCATCCCGCTCGACAAGGTCTCGACCTCGATGACCATCAACGCGCCCGGCTCGGTGCTGCTCCTGCTCTACCAGCTCGTGGCCGAGGAGAACGGGGTCGCCGGCTCGGCCCTCAACGGCACGATCCAGAACGACATCCTGAAGGAGTACATCGCCCGCGGGACGTACATCTTCCCGCCGAAGCCCTCGCTGCGGCTGGTCGCCGACACCTTCGGCTACTGCTTCAAGGAGGTGCCGAAGTGGAACACGATCTCCATCTCCGGCTACCACATGGCCGAGGCCGGCGCGTCGCCCGCGCAGGAGATCGCGTTCACCCTGGCCAACGGCGTCGAGTACGTCCGGGCCGCGCTGGAGGCCGGCCTGGCCGTGGACGACTTCGCGCCCCGGCTGTCGTTCTTCTTCGTCGCCCGCACCACCCTGCTGGAGGAGGTGGCCAAGTTCCGGGCCGCCCGCCGGATCTGGGCCCGGCTGATGCGCGACGACTTCGGCGCCAAGAACCCGAAGTCGATGATGCTGCGCTTCCACACCCAGACCGCGGGCGTGCAGCTCACCGCCCAGCAGCCGGAGGTCAACCTGGTCCGGGTGGCGGTGCAGGGCCTCGGCGCGGTGCTCGGCGGCACCCAGTCGCTGCACACCAACAGCTTCGACGAGGCGATCGCGCTGCCCACCGAGAAGGCGGCCCGGCTGGCGCTGCGCACCCAGCAGGTGCTGGCGTACGAGACGGACCTGACCGCCACCGTCGACCCGTTCGCCGGCTCGTACGTGGTGGAGGCGATGACCGCCGAGATCGAGGCGGCGGCGACCGAGCTGATGGAGCGGGTGGCCGACCACGGCTCGGCGGTCGACGCCATCGAGGCGGGCTTCCAGAAGCGGGAGATCGAGCAGTCCGCGTACCGGATCGCGCAGGAGATCGACTCCGGCGAGCGGGTGGTGGTGGGCCTCAACCGGTTCACCGTCGACGAGGAGGAGCCGTACGAGCCGCTGCGGGTCGACCCGACGATCGAGGCGGCGCAGGCCGAGCGGCTGGCGCGGCTGCGTGCCGAGCGCGACGCCGGGGCGGTCGAGCGGGGACTGGCCGAGCTGCGGGCCGCCGCGGAGGGCACGGAGAACGTGCTCTACCCGATGAAGGAGGCGCTGCGGGCCCGCGCCACCGTGGGCGAGGTCTGCGGCACCCTGCGCCAGGTGTGGGGGCTGTACCGCCCGAGCGACCGCTTCTGATCACGTCGGCCGACGGCCGTCCGACCTCCCGCCGCGTCGGGAGCGGGCGGCCGTCGGCGTCGGTGCGGCGCCGACTCACCCCCGTGCCGTAACCGTCCGGGTAACGACCCGCCCACGGAGCGTTCCTGCTGGTCGCGGGCGTGCCGGGCGGAGCGCTACAGTCGGAGCAGACGCTGGCCGCCCATCGGCGGCGCGGGCGCGTGGAGCAGTCCCGGCGACGCAGCCGGAGGGCCGCGCGCGGTGCGGGGCGACGTGGCCGACCGGCCACGGCGTGTGCCGGACGGGTTCGGGGGTAACCCGACCAGGTGGACGCGGACGCACACGGTGTGCGGTTGGTCGGCGACGGGGTGTGTGACCGTCTCGGGTGCCCTCGCTCGGGCGATGGTCGGGTAATTGTCGGAGTGTCGGTCGGTGTGACCGACTAATGCGACAATTCGGAAAAGCGGCGCCTGCGATCGGCATCGATTTCGCGGCGGCCGGGCCGATTACGCGTTGTAGGAGGTGGGGGGCGGATGACGGCGTTCGACCGCGATCTACCTGCTGTCCCGCAGATCTACGAACGCTCCGAGCAGGGCATACGTGACGCTGCGCGGTCCGACGGCTACCGGAACGACGTTGCGCAGCGTCACCGTCGGAGGTCTAGGCTGTCTGCTGTTCCTGATGATCCATCCATCTCTAGCGAACGAGAATTCGACGTGACGAGTGCGTTGACGCTGCCCACCGGCAACCAGCTGGCGTCGTCCTGGCCGGACGCACCGTCCGGCTCCCAGCCCCTGCCGTTCGAGCTGGACCACCTGCTCGCCCTCCGGGTGCCCGGGCTGATCGCCACCCGTCGCCACCTCCACTCGCACCCGGAGCTCTCCGGCGAGGAATTCGAGACGGCCGGCCTGATCGCCCGGGAGCTCACCCTGGCCGGGTTGAGGCCGCGGCTGCTGCCGAAGGGCAACGGGGTCATCTGCGACATCGACGGCCGCCCCGACGGCCCGGTGGTCGCGCTGCGCGCCGACATCGACGCCCTGCCGCTGACCGACTCGAAGGACGTGCCGTACCGCTCCACGGTGGACGGCGTCTGCCACGCCTGCGGCCACGACGTGCACACCACCGTGATGCTCGGCGTCGGCATGCTGCTGGCCCAGCTCGCCGACCTCGGCGAGCTGCCCGGCCGGGTCCGGCTGATCTTCCAGCCCGCCGAGGAGATCCTGCCCTGCGGCTCGCTGGAGGTCATCGAGGCCGGCGGCCTGGACGACGTGGTGCAGATCTTCGCGCTGCACTGCGACCCCAACCTGCCGGTCGGGCAGATCGGCCTGCGGGTCGGTCCGATCACCGCCGCCGCCGACAACGTCACCGTCCGGCTCACCGGCCCGGGCGGGCACACCGCCCGCCCGCACCTGACCGTCGACCTGGTCGACGCGCTGGGCCGCCTGATCACCGAGGTGCCGGCCCTGGTCAGCCGCCGGGTGCCGGCCAACAGCGGGCTGCTGCTGGTCTTCGGCCACGCCTCGGCCGGCACCCGTTACAACGTCATCCCCTCCGAGGCGTGCGCCTCCGGCACCCTGCGGGTGATGGACCGCGACACCTGGGAGCTGGCCCCCAAGATCGTGGGTCAGGTGGTCCGCGACGTCGTCGCGCCGACCGGTGCCACCGTCGACCTGGAATACCTGCGGGGCCGCCCGCCCGTGTGCAACGACTCCCGGGCCATCCAGGTCCTGACCGGCGCCACCGTCGCCGCGCTCGGGCCGGAGGGCGTCGCCGAGACCCCGCAGAGCATGGGCGGCGAGGACTTCTCCTGGTACCTGGAGTACGTCCCCGGCGCGCTCGCCCGGCTGGGCGTCGGCCGCTCCGGCCCGAACGTGGACCTGCACCGGGCCTCGTTCGACGCGGACGAGCGGGCCATCCCGGTCGGCGTACGACTCATGGTCCAGACCGCGCTGCGGGCACTGGCGGCGGCGCGGTAGGCGGCAGCGGCGCGGCCGGTCCGGTCGGCGTCATCGCCGGCGGGGCCGTACGCCGCCGCCGGCGCAGCACCACCAGCAGCACCGTCAGCGGTACGCCGATCGCCAGCAGCCACGGCAGCACCGCACCCAGCACCGTCAGCAGGATGGTCATCGAGGTCAGGAAGACCTTCCAGCCGCCCTTGAGCCCCACCAGGAAGCCGACCTCGGTCTCCTCGTCGGCGGTGCTCGCGTCCGGGCCGACCAGCGACACGGTGATCGTCGACAGGCTGGTCAGGTCCGCCAGCCGCTCCTTCTTCGCCTCGAGCGAGGCGAGGTCGGCCTCCCGGCGCGACAGCTCGTTCTCCAGCGACACCAGGTCACTGATCGAGGTGGCCCGGGCCAGCAGCTTGCGGGCGCTCTCCACCCGGGCGCGCTGGGTGATGATCCGCGCGTCCAGGTCGACCATCTGCTCGGTGACGTCCTCCGTGCGGATCTCCCGCCGCTGCTGCCGGCCGAGCTTCGCCAGCTCGTCGACGACGCCGTGGAACTTCGCCGCCGGCACCCGCAGCTCCAGCTCGGCCCGCGCGTCCGCGTCGGCGCTGCGCCGCTGGTCGCCGCCGATGAAACCGCCGGCCGCCGTCACCGTGGCGATCGCGCTCCGCGCCGCCTCGTCCACATCGTCCACCTGCACGCGCATCGTGCCCGTGTAGATGATGGAGCGCTGGTCGACCCGCAGGTCCGGTGCGCCGGCGCCGCTGCCCTGCTCGGCCTTGCCGCCCCGCTCCGCCGCGCCACCGGCCTGGTCCGCCGCGCCACCGGCCTGGTCCCGCTCCGCAGGGGCCGCCGCCGGCCCGCTGTCGGCGTTGTCCCGCGCCCCGCTGCCGCAACCCGCGAGCGCGAACAGCGCCACCAGCGCGGCGGCCGTCAGCCGTACGCCTCGACGTCGCCGATCCTGTCCGTCCATCCCGCCTCCATCGTCCTCGCCCCCGTGCGGGGCGATACCTCAGACGTGACGCGTCCCCACGTCGGTTCCGGCAGACTGCGCTCAGGACATCACGATTCGATAATCTTGGAGTCACGATGCAGCTCACCAAGTACGCCCACTCCTGCCTGCGGGTGGAACACGACGGGGGAGTGCTGGTCATCGACCCGGGCGTGTTCAGCGATCCGGCTGCGCTCGACGGGGTCGACGCGGTGCTGATCACCCATGAGCATCCCGACCACCTCGACGTCGAGGCGGTCACCCGGCAGCTCGACCGACGGCGCTTCGTCATCCACGGGCCGGCGTCGCTGGCCGACACCCTGGGCGACGCCGCCGAGGCGCTCGACGCGGTCCGACCCGGACAGTCGTTCACGGCCGCCGGCGTGCCGGTACGCGCCCACGGCGGCCGGCACGCCGTGATCCACCCCGACATCCCGGTGATCGACAACCTGGCGTACCTGCTGAACGACGCGGTGTACCACCCCGGGGACAGCCTGGTCGTCCCCGAGGACGCGCAGGTCGACACGCTTTTCCTGCCGATCCACGCGCCGTGGACGAAGTTCTCCGAGTCGCTGGACTTCCTCCGGGCGGTCGCCCCGCGCCGGGCGTACGCGCTGCACGACGGGCTGCTCAACGACAACGGGCTCAACGTGCTCAACGGCAACTTCACCCGGCTGTCCGACGTGGAGTACCGCCGGCTCGAACCGGGCACCCGGATCGACGCCTGACGGCGATGCCCGGCCCGCCCCGAGAGCTGGTGCACCGGCTCTACACCACCCCGCCGGACCGGTTCGTCGCGATCCGCGACGAGGCCGTCGCCGAGGCCCGCCGCGCCGGCGACCCGAAGGCCGCCCGGGAGATCGCCCGGCTGCGCCGGCCCACCGTGGCCGCCTGGCTGGTCAACCTGCTCGCCATCCACCGCCCCGAACTGGTCGCCGACCTGGCCCAGCTCGCCGAGGCGCTGCGCACCGCCCAGCGTGAACTGCGCGGGCCCCGGCTGCGGGAACTCTCCACCCAGCGGCGGGCGGTGGTCGGCGCGCTCGTCGCCGAGGTACGCAAGCTGGCGGCCGGGGTGGAGGAGGCCCCGCCGACCGGGAAGCTGCCGCTGGGCGAGGTGGAGGCCACCCTCAACGCCGCGCTCGCCGACACCGACGTCGCCGAACAGGTCCGCTCCGGCCGGCTGCTGCGGGCCGCCACGTACGCCGGCTTCGGCGAGGTGCCCCGCCCCCAGTTGCGGCTGGTGACCGGCGGGGAGGAGCCGGAACCGCCGCCCTCACCCGAGCCGGCCGGAAAGCAGCGGGGCGGCGTCGACCGGGCCGCGCTCCGCGCCGAGCAGGTGGAACGGGCCGCCCGGGCGGAGCGGGCGCGCCGCCGACGGGCGCTGGAGAAGGAGCTGGCCAGGGCGCGTACCGACCAGGAACGGGCCGAGGCGGAGCTGGCCGGCGCGACGGCGGCCGAGCGCGACGGCGTCGGCGCCCTGGACGCGATCGAGGCGGAACTGGCCGAGCTGGAGCGGCGTCGGGCCGTCGCCGAGCAGGACCTGAGCCGGGCGAGGCTGGCACGGCGCGGGGCGGAACGCACGGTGACGGCCGCGCGCCGCCGCGCCGGCGAGGTCGAGGCGGCGGTGGAGGCCCTCGACGCCGAAGAGGGGGATGCCGAGTCGGGCGGCGGCGCGGCAGACTGACCCCTGTGGACGGACGGGGAGCGGGCGGATGACGCCGGAACAGGTCGCCGCGGCCAGCAAGCCGATCGTGCTGGACCTCGGCGACGTCTTCACCCGCTGCCCGACCACCCTGCGTCGGGCCCGGCTGCTCGGCATCCCCGGCTGGGCGTTCTACGTCACCGGGCGGGCCGGCGCCCTCGGGGACGTGCGCGCCGAGACGGTCGCCGCCGCCCTCGGCTTCCTGGCCCCCGAAGCGGTCGCCGACGGCTGGGACGCGGCCCGCCGGGTCGTCCCGCCGGTCGAGGTGGCCGCCGCCACCATGGTCGAGTGCTGCCGGTGGGGCGAGGAGCGGCTCGACGCCCTCGCCGGGGTGAGCCGGCTCGCCGCCCTGCTCAGCCGCGCGGTCGACGCCGCGGACGCCAGCGGCATGCCGCTCTTCGCGGCCTGGCGCGCCATGCCGGTGCCGGTGCGGACGGCCGGCGCCCGGGCGGCCGTCGGCCTGCGCCTGCTCCGGGAGCACTTCGCCGGGGCCCACCTGGTCGCGGTCCGGGCCAGCGGGATGACCCCGCTGGAGGCCGTGCTCGCCGGCCCGGACGGGGAGGCGGGCGCGGTCGCCTGCGGCTGGCCGCCGCCGTACCCGCCGGTCGGGCCACTGGTCCGGCGGCGGCTCTGGGCCGAGGCGGTGACCGACCGGCTGGCCTCGCCGGCCTTCGCGGCGCTCGGCCCGGCCGACGGCGCCGAACTGGTGGAGCTGCTCACGGCGACCCGGGCCCACCTGACCGACCCGGGCTGAGCCGCCGCGCCGGACCCCGGCCCGCGCCGGACCCCGGCCACCGGCCCGCGCCGGACCCCGGCCACCGGCCCGCGCCGGACCCCGGCCCGCGCCGGACCCCGGCCACCCGGGCGCGCCGGAAAATCGGCGGCGACCCGCCGGCCCGCCTGTCAGGATCGCCCCCGTGACTCTTCCCGCCGGCTGGCACGCCCGCCGACCCACCCTGGACGACGTACCGGCGATCCTGGCGGTGGTGCACGCCGCCGACACCTTCGCCATCGGCTACCCGGACTTCGACGCCGACGACGTGCGCGAGGCGCTCACCGCGCCGAACGTCGACCCGGAGCGGGACTCCTGGGTGGTGACCGATCCGGAGGGCGCTCTGGTGGCCTGGGCGATCCTGCAGAACGAGACCGGGGCGGGACGGGAGTTCGTCGACGTGTTCGTCGACCCGGACCGGGGCGCGGAGGTGCGGGGGCCGCTGCTGGCCCGGCAGCTGGACCGGGTGGCCGCGCGGGCCGCCGAGCGCGGTCTGGCGGCCCTGACCGCGCGCTGCCCCGCCTGCGAGCCCGAGCGCCGGTGGGCGGCCGAGCTGACCGACGCGGGGTTCGACTTGGTCAAGCGGTACCAGCTCCTGCGCCGGTCGCTGGCGGGGGTGCCCGGCGAGCCGCCGCCACCGCCGCCCGGGGTGACGGTCCGGCCGGTGCGTCCGGGCGACGAGTCGGAGCTGCGCGACTTCCACCGGATCGTCGACACCGCCTTCCGCGACACCCTGGACTACGAGCCGTCGGGCTACGACCGGTGGCGGGCCCTCATCAGGCCCGACACGGCCTGGGACGAGTGGTTCGTCGCCGAGGTGGACGGGCAGCCCGCCGGCGTACTCCGGTCGTCCGACCAGGCGCTCGACCGGAACGAGGGATGGGTCAGGAACCTCGCCGTGCTGCCCGGTCACCGGCGTCGCGGGGTGGGCGCGGCGCTGCTGAACCACGCGTTCGCCCGGTACGTGGAGAAGGGCCGGGAGTCCGTCGGCCTCGGGGTCGACCTGGCCAACCCGACCGCCCCGCTCTCGCTCTACCGGTCGGTGGGGCTGCGCGAGGTGCGCTGGGTCGACATGTACGAGCTGGTCGTGCCGGCCGCCGGTGTGTGATTGACGACGCCGGGCGGGGCCGGATGGGGGCCCCGCCCGGCGCCGGAGCAGACTGGGGGCCGTGGGATACGCGCGAGGCCGACCGTACGGGCTAGGCCGACGCGGTGCCGGTGGGGCGGGACCGCAGCTCGGTGACGTAGTCGTCCGGTGCGCCCGCCTTCTCGGCGGCGTTCGCGATCTCCGAGAGGTACCACGCCGTGGGCAGCCCGCCCTCGTACCCGTCGAAGACGTAGATCCACGCGGTCACGTCGCCGTCGAGGGTGGAGATCCGCACGTGCAGCTTGCGGTACGTGCCGGCGGTCACCCCCTCGAGCTCGTCGAGCTGGGCGGCGTCGTAGGGGTGGATGTCGTAGATCGCCACGAAGACCCGGTCGCCGGGCGACTCGACGACCGTGCTGACCGCACCCTCCCAGCCGATCACGTCCTCGCCTGCGAAGGTGAGCCGCCAGCCTTCCAGCCAGCCGGTGCCCACCATCGGCGAATGCGGGCAGTAGGCGCGCATGCGGGCGGGGTCGAGGTTAGAGCCGTAGGCGGCGTGATGACGCACGGCGATGACGATAGCCCGCCGGCGGGGTGGGGGAGAATACGACTGAGCGTGTCGGACGCGTTCGGGAGAAGAAAGTCACTGTGAGCACTGGTCGGGGGCGGGCACGGTGAGCGCGAGGAGTGCAGCGGAGCGGAGCCCCGCAGCCGCGAACGAAAGGATGGCCCTGTGAGCCGGATCGTGATCATCGGCGGTGGACCGGCCGGCTACGAGGCGGCCCTGGTCGCCGCGCAGCTGGACGCTGATGTCACCGTCGTGGAGGCCGAGGGCGCCGGCGGGGCCTGCGTGCTGTCCGACTGCGTGCCGTCGAAGACCTTCATCGCCAGCTCGGAGGTGGTGACCGGCTACCGGGACACCGAGGAGTTCGGGGTGGACTCCGACGGCCTGGAGGCGGTCACGGTCGACGCCAGCGCGGTGCACGAGCGGGTCAAGCGCCTCGCGCTCGCCCAGTCCGCCGACATCCACGCCAAGCTGGTCAAGGCCGGGGTGACCTTCGTGTCGGGCACCGCCCGGCTCGGCGAGGACACCCTTGGGCACACCCATCGGGTGCTCGTCACCCCGACCGACGGCGGCGGCGAGCAGTCCATCGCCGCGTCGACCGTGCTGGTCGCCACCGGCGCCACCCCGCGCCAGCTGCCCACCGCCGTACCGGACGGCGAGCGGATCCTGACCTGGCGCCAGGTGTACGACCTGCCGGAGCTGCCCGAGCACCTGATCGTGGTCGGCTCCGGCGTCACCGGCGCGGAGTTCGCCAGCGCCTACCTGGCGATGGGCGTGCCGGTGACGCTGGTGTCGAGCCGCGACCGGGTGATGCCGCACGAGGACGCCGACGCGGCCATGGCCATCGAGCGGGTCTTCCGCAACCGGGGCATGAGCATCCTCAACAACTCCCGGGCCGACGCGGTCCGGCGTACCGCCGACGGGGTGGAGGTCGAGCTCTCCGACGGCCGGAAGGTGGCCGGCTCGCACGCGCTGATCGCGGTCGGCTCCATCCCCAACACCGCCGACCTGGGCCTGGCCGAGTACGGTGTCGCGCTGGCCCGGGGCGGCTACGTGACCGTCGACCGGGTCTCCCGGACCAACGTGCCCGGCATCTACGCGGCCGGCGACTGCACCGGGGTGCTGCCGCTGGCCAGCGTCGCCGCCATGCAGGGCCGGATCGCGATGTGGCACGCGCTCGGCGAGGCGGTCCGGCCGCTGCGGCTGCGTACCGTCGCGGCGAACGTGTTCACCGACCCGGAGTTGGCCACCGTGGGCGTCTCGCAGGACGAGGTCGACTCGGGCAAGGTGCCGGCCCGGCAGGTCATGCTGCCGCTGGACGGCAACGCCCGCGCCAAGATGGACGGCCTCGCGGACGGCTTCGTCAAGCTCTTCTGCCGCCCGGCCAGCGGGCAGGTGATCGGCGGCGTGGTGGTGGCGCCGAAGGCGAGCGAGCTGATCCTGCCGATCACCATGGCGGTGGAGAACAACCTCACGGTCAACGAGCTGGCCCAGACGATCACGATCTACCCGAGCCTGTCCGGCTCCATCACCGAGGCCGCCCGCCAGCTCATGCTGCACGAGCTGGAGTGACCCGCCGGAGCAGGGCGACCGCGACGACGACGAGCACGGCGACCTCGGTGAGGATCAGCAGGCGCTCGACCAGGCCGAGCAGCAGCCGGTCGCCGGGGTAGGCGGACCAGACCATCGCCGCCGCCAGGACCACGCTGGCCGTGGCGAGACCGCGTACGCGGCGGCCCGCGGCTGCCGGCAGGCGTCGGGCGAGCAGCCAGCCGGCGGCCGGCAGCGCCAGGAAGGCGACCACCGAGGCGTACCGGTGGACGTAGGCGGCGGTGTCCATGGGCAGGCCGGGCTCGTTCGTCGGCACCACCGCGGCCAGCAGCAGCCCGCCGACCCAGGCGGCCAGGAACGCCTCGGCCGCCCGCCCCGCTCCGGCGGCCGGCGGCCGGTGGCCGCGCCACAGGGCGGGCAGGAGCACGGCGGTGGCCGCCGCGAGCACCAGCATGGCGGCGTCGATGACGCCGCCCCGCTCGGAGACGGCGTAGTCGCTGACGGTCAGCGTCCACGGGTCCAGGTTCTCGTTGACCTCGACGTGGCCGATCACGGCGAGCAGCGTCGCCAGGGCGATCCCGCCGAGGGCCAGTAGTCCACTGTTCCGGGTTCCGCGCATGGCTCAGCCTGTCCCGCGAGGGACCCCAGACGGATCCGGGCCGCCCACCGAGACCGGCCCCCGGGACCACCCCTAGGCGGCGCCGGGGCGGCCGGTCACTCCGCCCCGGGCGCGTCCCGCCTCGCCGCGACGACGACCGGCACCGCGACCGACTCCGCCGCCCGCCGGGCCCCGACGGTGGTCATGGCCCAGCCCGCCGCCGCGAAGCCGGCCGCCGCGACCCCTGCGATCAGCGCCAGCCGCCACGCGGACTCGGTGAGCGCCGTCCCGCCGAGGTGCCCGACCAGCCCGCCGTACGTGGCCCAGGCCAGCGCCGCCAGGCCCTCGTAGAGCAGGAAGAGGCGGTACGGGTACCGGCTGCGGCCGGCCGAGAAGCAGGCGGCCATCCGTCCGCCGGGCACGAAGCGGCAGAGCAGGATCACGAGCGGCCCGGGCCGGCGCAGCCCCTGGGTGACCCGGCTGGCGACGCGCCGGGCCCGGCCCCGTTGGGCGTCGCGCGGCGCCCGGCGGTCCGGCGCGCCCCGCCCGAGCAGGTAGCAGGCCAGGTCCCCGACGAAGACGCCGAGCGCGCCGACGGCGATGGTCACCGGCAGGTTCAGCCCGCCGTACACGGTGAGCGCGCCCCCGGTGATCATCACGACCTGGGTGGGGATCACGGGGACGAAGGCGTCGGCGACCAGCAGCGCGAGCAGTGCGAGGTACGCCCAGGCCGGCGTTGCGACCTCAGTGAGTAGTTCGGGCACGACTGCCACCTCGCCGGACGGGGCCGATTGCGGGTACCGAGCCTGACGGGTCGTCCGGCGTCACGGGGCGGGACCCTGGCGCGTGGTGACCACCGACACGGCAGGGCCACCGGACACAACGAGCGGACACCGCCGCGGGTGACGGATGGGCGCGGCGCCGAAGGTCGGCGGGCCGGGGTGCCCCGGCGTACCGTTGTCGGGGCGCGGCCCCACGACCGTCGGGTCCCCCGTTCCTGACGGTGCGGCCGCCGCGGGCCGTCGGCAGGTCCCGTGCCGGCGGCCCGCCCCCGTGTCCGTCCGCGCTCCCGCCGCCCCCGTGCCGGACCGCCCGGAAAAACCGGCTGCGGTCCCCGCGCGCAGGGCCGTACCGTCGCGGCATGCGCAGTGCGGTATCCACCACGACGCCGGGAGACCCCGGCGCGCCGTACTGACCTGACCGTCGACGAGGCCCCGGGGCGATCCGCCCCGGGGCCTCGCGGCGTCCGGTGACCGGGTCGCCTCCGGGTCGTACCCGATCAAGGAGCGCGACATGATCGACCACCGCAGGCTCGGCCGGGAGCTGGAGCTGTTCGGTTCCGACCCGCTGGCCGGCGCCGGGCTGCCGCTCTGGCTGCCGGCCGGCGCCGCCGCCCGGCACGCCGTCGAGGAGTACGTCCGCGAGCTGGAACGCCGGGCCGGCTACCGGCACGTGTCCACCCCGCCGCTGGGCAGGCGGGAACTCTTCGAACTCTCCGGCCATCTCGGCTACTTCGCCGACGACATGTTCCCGCCCATGGCGCTCGGCGCCGACGACGAGCTCGTGCTGCGGCCGGCGCTCTGCCCGCACCACGCGCTGGTGTTCCGGTCCCGGGGCCGCTCCTACCGGGAGCTGCCGCTGCGGATCGCCGAGCTGGGCGGCATGTACCGCGCCGAGCGCTCGGGGGTGCTCGGCGGGCTGTCCCGGGTACGCGCCATCTCGCTCAACGACGCGCACAACTTCTGCGCCCTGGAGCAGGTGGGCGAGGAGGTCGTCGAGATCCTCCGGCTGATCCGCGAGGCGCACGCCGCGCTCGGCGTACGGCCGGCGGGGTTCCGGTTGTCGCTGCGCGGGCCGGGGGAGAAGTACGTCGGGGACGACGCCCAGTGGGCGCGGGCGGAGGAGCTGCTGCGCGCCGCGCTCGACGGGGTGGAGTTCACCGAGGCCCCGGGGGAGGCCGCGTTCTACGGACCGAAGATCGACATCCAGGTGCGCGACGCCGCCGGCCGGGAGTTCACCCTCTCCACCGTCCAGCTCGACTTCGACAAGCCGGAGCGGTTCGACCTGTCGTACACCGACGCGTCCGGGGCGCGGCGTCGACCGGTGATGGTGCACCGCAGCCTCGTGGGCAGCATGGAGCGGCTCTTCGCGTATCTGATCGAGGTGCACGAGGGCGCCTTCCCCGCCTGGTACGCCCCGGTGCAGCTGGTGGTGCTGCCCGTCGGCGACGAGCAGGCCGGGGCGGCGGCCCGGCTCGCCCGCGACGCGCTGGCCGCCGGGCTGCGCGTCGAGGTCGACGGGGCCGGTTCGCTGGGCTCCCGGATCCGCGACGCGGCCCGCGCCCGGGTGCCGTACGCCGCCGTCGTCGGACCCCGCGAGGCGGCCGAGGGCGCGGTCTCCCTGCGGTTGCGCGGCGGCCGGGCCCTGGACCCGATGCCCGCCGCCGACGCCCTCCGGCTGATCGGCGCGGTGGTGGCCGACCGCGGCCCGGCCCTGCTGCCGACCCGCTGAGCCCCCGCCCGGCCCCGACCCCGTCGACCGCCCGCCCGTCGCCACCGGCGGTCTCCCCGTCACCGGGACGACCCTTCGAGCGGCGCGGGCTCGGGGCCGGGCTGGAGTTCGGGGCCGGGCTGGGCGTCGGGCTGGGGGTCGGGGTCGGGCTGGAGGGCGGCGGTGAACTGCGACCGGTACAGGCGGTGGTACGCGCCCCGCGCGTCGAGCAGTTCATCGTGCGTGCCCTGCTCCACGATCCGGCCGTCCTCCATCATCAGGATCAGGTCGGCGTCGCGGATGGTGGAGAGCCGGTGCGCGATGACGAAGCTCGTCCGGTCCGACCGCAGCGCGGCCATCGCCCGCTGGAGCAGCACCTCGGTGCGGGTGTCCACCGAGCTGGTCGCCTCGTCCAGGATCAGCAGCGACGGCTCGGCGAGGAAGGCCCGGGCGATCGTGATGAGCTGCTTCTCGCCGGCGCTGACGTTGCTGCCCTCCTCGTCGATCACCGTGTCGTAGCCGTCGGGCAGGCTGCGCACGAACCGGTCCACGAACGTGGCCCGGGCCGCGGCCAGGATCTCCTCCTCGCTCGCCCCGGGGCGGCCGTACGCGATGTTGTCGCGGATGGTGCCCCCGAAGAGCCAGGTCTCCTGGAGCACCATGCCGATCCGGCCGCGCAGGTCGTCGCGGCGCATCGTGGTCACGTCCACCCCGTCGAGCGTGATCCGGCCGGCGTCCAGCTCGTAGAAGCGCATGACCAGGTTGACCAGCGTGGTCTTGCCGGCCCCGGTCGGCCCCACGATGGCGACCGTGTGGCCGGGCTCGGCGACCAGGGAGAGGTCCTCGATCAGCGGCTTGTCGGGGGTGTACCGGAAGGAGACGTTCGCGAACTCGACCCGGCCGTGCGGGTCGCGTACCCGGGCCGGCTCGGCCGGGTCGGGGCTCTGCTCCTCGGCGTCGAGCACGGCGAAGACCCGTTCGGCGGAGGCCACCCCGGACTGGAGCAGGTTCGCCATCGAGGCGACCTGGGTGAGCGGCTGGGTGAACTGCCGCGAGTACTGGATGAACGCCTGCACGTCGCCGAGGCTCATCGACCCCGACGCCACCCGCAGGCCACCGACCACGGCGATCGCCACGTAGCTGAGGTTCCCGACGAACATCATCGCCGGCATGATGATCCCGCTGATGAACTGGGCGCCGAAGCTCGCCCGGAACAGCTCGTCGTTCTTGGCGGTGAAGGCGGCCTCGACCTCACGCTGCCGGCCGAAGACCTTGACCAGCTCGTGGCCGGTGAAGGCCTCCTCGATCTGGCCGTTCAGCTCGCCGGTGTGCTCCCACTGGGCGATGAACTGCTGCTGCGACCGCTTGGCGATGACACCGGTGACGATCACCGAGATCGGCACCGCGACCAGGGCCACCAGGGCCAGCAGCGGCGAGATCCAGAACATCATGGCGAGCACGCCGACCACGGTGAGCAGCGAGGTGAGCAGCTGGCTCAGCGTCTGCTGAAGGCTCGTCGAGATGTTGTCGATGTCGTTGGTGACCCGGCTGAGCAGCTCGCCCCGGGGCTGCCGGTCGAAGTAGGGCAGCGGCAGCCGGTTCAGCTTCTCCTCCACCTCGGCGCGCAGCCGCAGCACGGTGCGCTGCACCACCCCGTTGAGCAACCAGCCCTGCCACCACATCAGCAGGCTGGCCGCCAGGTAGAGCCCGAGTGCCAGCAGCAGCACCCGCGCCAGCGCGGTGAAGTCGATGCCCTCACCGGGCACCACGTCCATCCGGGCGAGCATGTCGGCAAAGTTGTCGTTGCCGGCCGCCCGCGCGGCGGCCACCGCCTGGTCGGCGGTGGTGCCCGCCGGCAGCTGCCGGCCGATCACCCCGGTGAAGATCAGGTCGGTGGCCCAGCCGAGCACCTTCGGCCCGACCACGCTGAACCCGACGCTGAGCACGGCCAGCGCGATCACGGCGACGAGCTGGAGGCGCTGCGGGCGCAGCCGGCCCAGCAGCCGCCGGGCCGAGGGCCCGAAGTTCATCGACCGCTCGGCGGGCATCCCGACGCTCGCGTGCGGACCGCCGCGCTGCACGCCGGGCGGCAGCCGCTTCGGCGTCGCGGCGTCGGCGGCCGGCTTCTGCTGCGGTACGGCGCTCGCGCCCGCGCTGCTGTGCCTGACGGTTGGCTCGCTCCGCTCGCTCACGCGACCACCTCCGTGGTGTTCTGCGACGCCACGATCTCGGCGTACGTCGGGCAGGTGAGTAGTAGTTCGTCGTGTCGGCCGATCCCGACCACGCCCCCGTTCTCGAGCACGACGATCTGGTCGGCGCCGACGATGGTGGAGACGCGCTGCGCCACGATCACCACGGCGGCGTCCGCGGTGACGGGGCGCAGCGCCGCCCGCAGCCGCGCGTCCGTGCCGAGGTCGAGCGCGGAGAACGAGTCGTCGAAGAGGTAGATCTCCGGCCGCCGGACCAGGGCCCGCGCGATGGCCAGCCGCTGCCGTTGCCCGCCGGAGACGTTCGTGCCGCCCTGCGCGATCGGCGCCTCGAGCCCCTCGGGCATCGCCTCGACGAAGTCCCGGGCCTGGGCGATCTCCAGCGCGTCCCAGAGTTCCGCGTCGGTCGCGTCCGGGTTGCCGTAGCGCAGGTTGCTCGCCACCGTCCCGGTGAACAGGTACGGCCGCTGCGGCACCAGCCCGATGCGGCGCCACAGCTCGTCCGGCGCCAGCTTCCGCACGTCGACGCCGTCGACCAGCACCGCGCCGGCGGTCGCGTCGACCAGGCGGGGCACGAGCGACAGCAGGGTGGTCTTGCCCGCGCCGGTGCTGCCGATGACCGCCGTCGTCGTCCCCGGCGTGACCCGGAACGACACGTTGCGCAGCACCGGCTCGGCCGCCCCCGGGTACTGGAACGCGACGTCGCGCAGTTCCAGCTCGCCGTGGCTCGTCACCTCGGTCACGGGGCGGGCGGCGGGCACCACGGAGGAGTCGGTGTCGAGCACCTCGACGATCCGTTCGGCGCAGACCGCCGCCCGCGGCACCATCATCAGCATGAAGGTGGCCATCATGACGGCCATCAGGATCTGCATCAGGTACTGGAGGAAGGCGGTGAGGGCGCCGACCTGGATCGCCCCGGCGTCCACCCGCTCGGCCCCGAACCAGAGCACCGCGACGCTGGAGACGTTGAGCACCAGCATCACCACCGGGAAGATCAACGCCATCAGGCGGCCGATCCGCAGGGCGGTCGCGGTCAGGTCGGCGTTCGCCGTGGCGAATCGATCCGTCTCGTACGGCTCCCGGACGAACGCCCGCACCACCCGGATGCCGGTGATCTGCTCGCGCAGCACCCGGTTGACCGTGTCGATGCGGGTCTGCATGAGCCGGAAGCCCGGCACCATCCGCCGGATGATCAGCCACAGGGCCACGGCCAGCACGGGCACGCTGACGAGCATCAGCCAGGAGAGCCCGACGTCCTCGCGCAGCGCCATCACCACGCCGCCGACGCTCATGATGGGCACGGCGACGAGCATCGTGCAGCTCATCAGCACGAGCATCTGCACCTGCTGCACGTCGTTGGTGTTGCGGGTGATCAGCGAGGGCGCGCCGAACCGGGCGACCTCGCGGGCGGAGAAGCGGTTGACGTGCCCGAAGATCGACGACCGGACGTCCCGGCCGAAGGCCATCGCGGTGCGCGCGCCGAGGTAGACGGCCGCGACCGAGCAGACGATCTGGATCAGGCTGACCGCGAGCATCCAGCCGCCGGTGCGCATGATGTAGCCGGTGTCACCCCGGGCCACGCCCAGGTCGATGATGTCGGCGTTGAGGCTGGGCAGGTAGAGCGACGCCATGGTGCCGACGAACTGGAGCAGCACCACGGCGGCCAGCGGCCGGTGGTACGGGCGAAGGTGCGTACGCAGCAGCCGGGTCAGCATGCCGGGCTCCCTTCCGGGGTGCCGTGGTCGCCGTTGCCGATGACCTCGAGGAGGAACTCGCGGATCACCGCCGCCTTCGCCGGGTCGGCGTCGACCGAGGTCAGCGGCTGCCCGGAGCGGATCATGGCGGTCAGCGCGTCGATCCGGGCGCGGCCGGCCGGGGTGATCGCGATCTTGACGCTGCGCCGGTCGGCCTCGTCGCGCTGCCGCTCGACGAGGCCGTCGCGTTCGAGGGTGTCGACGATGCCGGTCAGGGTGGCCGGCCGGACGAAACAGTGCTCGGCGACCGCGCGGTGCGCCAGTTCGCCGTGCTCGGCGAGAGTCATCAGAGCGACCATCCCGGCCTGGGTGAGGCCGTGTGCCTCGGCCAGGTAACGATTCCACCGCTGTCCGGTGACGTGCCCGGCGACCACGAGCAGTCGCGCTATCGGCACGTCCCGTAGCGTCATCAATTCCATGGACGGCAGATTAGCGCCCTGAACGTCAGGCCCCAAACGAAATGGCGGCGGCCACTCCGACGAAGAGGATCTGCTCCGCCGTGCGCGGGCCGAGGGGGGTCGCCGGGCGGCCGGCCAGGGTCAGCCCGCGCCGTACCGCCGAGACGTTCGCCGGGAACATGGCCAGCATCAGCAGGGCCAGCCCGGCCGCGGTCCAGCGGGCGGTCGCCGGCACCAGCAGCCCGACCGCGCCCACCAGCTCCAGCACGCCGGTGACGGTGACCAGCAGGTCGGGCCGGGGCAGGCGCGGCGGCACCATCGCGATCATGTCGGCCCGGTAGGCGGGGGCGAAGTGCGCGACACCGGTCACCACGAACATCAGCGCCAGGCCCACCCGCAGCGCCGGATGCCAGCCGTCGAGGGCGGCCACGCCGACCAGTCCGGCCAGCCGGGCGAGCGCGGTGCCGGCCACGAGTGTGATCAACGGAGCCATCGGTACCTCCCCGGTAGGAACTTGTCGCCGAAAAGATTGCCTCCGGAGGTGTCATCTTGTCAATGGAAAGATATGATGGCGGCATGACCGGAACGCGCGGCTACCACCACGGCGACCTGCGTCGCGCCCTGCTCGCGGCGGCGGTGCAGGCGATCGAGGAGTCGGGCCCGGCGGCCCTGAGCCTGCGCGACCTAGCCCGCCGGGCGGGCGTCTCGCACGCCGCCCCGACCCACCACTTCGGCGACAAGGCCGGACTGCTCACCGCCCTCGCCACCGAGGGCTTCCACCGGCTGGCCGAGGCGCTGTACGACGTCGGCGGCGAACTGCTCGACCGGGGCGTCGCGTACGTCGACTTCGCGGTGCGCCACCGCGCGCACTTCGAGGTGATGTTCCGTCCGGACCTCTACCGGGCCGACGCGAAGGAGCTGGTGGCGGCCCGCCAGCGGGCCGGGGCCGCACTGAACTCGGGCGTCGCCGCGCTGCCCGAGGGACGCCCGACGGCGGAGGATCCGCAGGGCGACGCGCTCGCGGCCTGGTCCATCGTGCACGGCTTCGCCACGCTCTGGATCTCGGGCGCGCTGCCGCCCCGCGTCGGCGACGACCCCCGGGCGGCGGCCCGCGAGGTGATCCACCGCCTCTTCCCGCAGTCCTGACGGGCGCGGGACGGCCGGGCGACCCCGCGTCGGCGAGTGTCGTCTTGCCC
This sequence comes from Micromonospora sp. DT62, assembly GCF_049847285.1. Lineage (NCBI taxonomy): Bacteria > Bacillati > Actinomycetota > Actinomycetes > Micromonosporales > Micromonosporaceae > Micromonospora > Micromonospora sp. DT62. The sequence goes on along the minus strand of NZ_JBNCOB010000015.1, from coordinate 75,664 downwards.
GCCCCCGGGGGCGACCGACGTGGGGCGCCCGATCCGCGGCCGGACGCGCCGGAGCAGTGCCCGTGCCGGTCCTGTCGAGCTGATGTCGTAGACGATTCAGCCCGACAGGCCCGCCCTCGACGGGCACCGCCGTCGAGATCGGCCCGGCAGGTCGTTCGTGGCAGCCGCCGGCCACCGGCGGACAGCGTCAGCCGGCTGCGGCGCGGCTCAGGGTGGCGGCGGCGTCACCAGCTGGTGGGCAGCGGCATCCCCTCGGTGTAGCCGGCCGTGCTCTGCACGCCGACCAGGGCCCGCTCGTGGAACTCCGCGAGGTCGCGCGCGCCCGCGTAGGTGAAGGCGCTCCGCACCCCCGCGATGATCTCGTCGATCAGGTCCTCCACGCCCGGACGGGCCGGGTCCAGGTACATCCGCGCCGAGGAGATGCCCTCCTCGAAGACCGCCTTGCGGGCCCGGTCGTACGCGCTGTCGTCGGCCGTCCGCGCGCTGACCGCCCGCGCCGAGGCCATGCCGAAGCTCTCCTTGTAACGCCGGCCGTCGGCGTCGGTGTAGAGGTCGCCGGGGGACTCGTAGGTGCCGGCGAACCAGGAGCCGATCATCACGTTCGAGGCTCCGGCGGCCAGCGCCAGCGCCACGTCGCGCGGGTGTCGCACGCCGCCGTCGGCCCAGACGTGCCGGCCGAGCTGCCGGGCCGCCGCGGCGCAGTCGAGCACGGCGGAGAACTGCGGCCGGCCCACCCCGGTCATCATCCGGGTGGTGCACATCGCGCCCGGACCGACGCCGACCTTGACGATGTCGGCCCCCGCCCGCACGAGGTCGCGTACGCCCTCGGCGGTCACCACGTTGCCCGCCGCGACCGGGACCGCCGGGTCCAGCGCGCGGACCGCCCGCAGGGCGGTGATCATGCGTTCCTGGTGGCCGTGCGCGGTGTCCACCACCAGCGTGTCCACCCCGGCCTCCAGCAGCGCCGCCGCCTTGCCGGTCACGTCGCCGTTGATGCCCACGGCGGCGGCGATCCGCAGCCGTCCCCGGTCGTCCACCGCCGGCCGGTAGAGGGTCGCCCGCAGCGCGCCCTGCCGGGTCAGCACCCCGACGAGGCGACCCTCGGCGTCGACCACCGGGGCCAACCGGCGCCGCCCCGCCGAGAGCCGCTCGAAGCCGGTACGCGGGTCCGCGTCCGCCGGCACGGTGTGCAGCTCCGTGGACATCACGTGCCGGAGCTGGGCGAAGCGGTCCACGCTGACCGTGTCGGCCTCGGTCACCACGCCCATCGGCCGGCTCTCCTCGTCGATCACCACCACGGCGCCGTGCGACCGCTTCGGCAGCAGGTGGATCGCGTCGCCGACGGTGTCGGTCGGGCCCAGCGTGATCGCCGTGTCGTGCACCAGGTGCCGCTGCTTGACCCAGGCGACGACGTTCGCCACCACCTCGATGGGGATGTCCTGCGGGATGACCGCGATCGCGCCCCGCCGGGCGACCGTCTCGGCCATCCGGCGGCCGGACACCGCCGTCATGTTCGACACGACCAGCGGGATGGTGGTGCCCGTGCCGTCGGGGGTGGCCAGGTCGACGTCGAGCCGCGAACCCACCTCGGAACGGACGGGCGCCATGAAGACGTCGTTGTAGGTCAGGTCGTGCGCGGGGACCGCGCCGTGAAGGAACCGCACGTCGCCCATCATTCCCGCCCGCCGGCGCCCGCGCCCCGGGTGGTAGCCGAAAACACCCCGACCGGCGCCCGCGACGTCGGCCCGATCAATGACACCGGCGCGCTCAGTCGAGCAGCAGGGTCGCCGCGACCGCGACCATCACGAGGGCGACCGTGCCGTCGATGATCCGCCAGGCCGCCGGGCGGGCCAGCACGGGCGCGAGCCGGTGGGCGGCGGCGCCGAGGACCGTGAACCAGACCGCGCTGGCCAGCACGGCGCCCGCGCCGAAGACCCAGTGGTGCGGGTGCTGGCGGGCCACCCCGCCGAGCAGGAGGACGGTGTCGAGGTACACGTGCGGGTTGAGGTAGGTGAACGCGAGGCAGGCCAGCAGCGTCGCGCCGAGCGTGGCCGGCGGCCGGTCGGCGGGGGAGAGCGCGCCGGGACGCAGCGCGCGGCGGGCGGCCAGCGCGGCGTACCCGAGCAGGAACGCGGCGCCGAGCCACCGGACGGCGGTGAGGGCGGTGGGGTGCTCGGCCGTCGCGCCGCCCATGCCGGCGATGCCGAGCGCGATGAGCAGCGCGTCGGACGCGGCGCAGACGGCGACGACCGGCAGGACGTGCTCGCGGCGCAGGCCCTGCCGCAGGACGAAGGCGTTCTGCGCGCCGATGGCGGCGATCAGCGCGATGGCGAGGGAGAAGCCGGCGGCGGCGGAGCCGGCCACGGAGCTGCTGAGGATGTCGGGCACGAACCGAGGCTACGAGCCCCACGTGATACAGCCCAGCTAAAGATTCTCATGCCGGATAAGCTCTGCTTCATCATGCTGGACACCACGCAGCTCCGGACCTTCGCCGCGGTGGTCCGCGAGGGCAGCTTCGAGGCGGCGGCGCGGTCCCTGCACGTCACCCCCTCGGCCGTCAGCCAGCGGCTCAAGGCGCTGGAGCAGTCCGTCGGCCAGGTGCTCGTCCAGCGGACGAAGCCGTGCCGGGCCACCGACGCGGGCCGGCCGCTGCTGCGGCTCGCCGGGCAGGTGGCCCTGCTGGAACGGGAGGCGCTGGACGCCGCCCGGCCCGCCCTCGGCGGGCCCGCACCCACCCGGGTGACGGTCGTGGCGAACGGGGACTCGCTCGGCACCTGGTTCGTCGGCGCGCTGGCGCGACTGCCCACCGGGCTGGCGCTGCTGTTCGACGTCCGCCGGGACGACGAGGACCACACGGCGGAGCTGATCCGCGACGGCACGGCGATGGCGGCCGTGACCGCGCAGCGCGAGGCCGTGCAGGGCTGCCGGGTGGAGCGGCTGGGCGCCATGCGGTACGTCGCCCTGGCCGAGACCGGGTTCGCCGCGCGCCACTTCCCCGACGGTCTCACCGAGGCCGCCCTGGCGTCGGCGCCGATGATGGCGTTCGACCGCAAGGACCAGCTCCAGCAGCGGTTCGCCCGCACCGTCACCCGGCGTCGGCTCGACCCGCCGGTCCACTACGTCCCGTCCTTCGACGGCTTCAACGAGGCGGTGCGGCTCGGGCTCGGCTGGGGAATGGTCCCGGAGCGGATCGCCCGCGCCGACGTCGCCGCCGGACGCTGCGTCGACCTCGGCGCCGGGCGCCACCTGGACCGCCCGTTGTACTGGCAGCACTGGCGGGTGGACTCCGCCACCCTGGACGCGTTGACGGCCGCCGTCCGGGCGGTGGCCGGCGCCGAACTGCGCTGACCGCCCGGCGGGCTGGTGCCAGGCCGGGGGCGCACCCCGCCCCGCTTGCCGCGCCCTGCCGTGCCGTGAGGAAAGGCACCTTCCTGTACCGGAAACGTCAGGAAGGTGCCTTCCTCACACCTCAGGCGATGGTGCAGATCGCCGCGCCGGCGGTGATGACGACGCCGACCTCGGCCGCGAGGCCGCTGACCGTGCCCGCCTTGTGGGCGTGCAGCGGCTGCTCCATCTTCATCGCCTCCAGCACCACGACCAGGTCACCCTCGGCCACGGTGTCGCCGTCGGCGACCGCGATCTTGACGATGGTGCCCTGCATCGGGGACGTCAGCGCGTCGCCGCTGACCGCGACGCCGGCCTTGGCCCCGCCGCCCCGGCGGGCCGGCTTGCGTGCGGCGGGCGCGGCGGTGGCCGTACCCCCGCCTAGGCCGGCGGGGAGGCTGACCTCCAGCCGCTTGCCCCCGACCTCGACCACGACGGTCTCGCGCTCGGCCGGCGCCTCGGCGGGGCCGGCGGCGGCGGTGAACGGCACGACGGTGTTGTCGAACTCGGTCTCGATCCACCGGGTGTGCACGGTGAAGGGCTCGGCGGTGAACGCCTCGTCCCGGACCACCAGCCGGTGGAACGGCAGCGCGGTGGCCATGCCCTCGACGACCATCTCGTCCAGGGCGCGCCGGGCGCGCTCCAACGCCTCGGTACGCGTCTCGCCGGTGATGATCACCTTGGCCAGCAGCGAGTCGAAGTTGCCGCCGATCACGTCGCCGGCGGAGATGCCGGTGTCGACCCGGACGCCGGGGCCGGTGGGCAGCCGCAGCGCGGTGACCGTGCCGGGCGCGGGCAGGAAGTTGCGGCCCGGGTCCTCGCCGTTGATCCGGAACTCGATCGAGTGCCCGCGCGGCGTCGGGTCCTCGGTGAACCGCAGCTTCTCGCCGTCGGCGATCCGGAACTGCTCGCGGACCAGGTCGATGCCGGCGGTCTCCTCGGTGACCGGGTGCTCGACCTGGAGGCGGGTGTTGACCTCCAGGAAGGAGATGGTGCCGTCGGCGCCGACCAGGTATTCCACCGTGCCGGCGCCGTGGTAGCCGGCCTCGCGGCAGATGGCCTTGGCGCTGTCGTGGATCTGGGCGCGCTGCGCGTCGGTGAGGAACGGCGCGGGAGCCTCCTCGACCAGCTTCTGGTGCCGGCGCTGGAGCGAGCAGTCCCGGGTGCCGACCACGATCACGTTGCCGTGCCGGTCGGCCAGCACCTGCGCCTCGACGTGGCGCGGCTTGTCCAGGTAGCGCTCGACGAAGCACTCGCCCCGGCCGAACGCGGCGACCGCCTCGCGGGTGGCCGACTCGAACAGGTGCGGGATCTCCTCCATGGTGCGGGCCACCTTGAGCCCGCGTCCGCCGCCGCCGAAGGCGGCCTTGATGGCGACCGGCAGGCCGTGGTCGACGGCGAACGCCAACACCTCGTCGGGGCCGCCGACCGGGTCGGGGGTGCCGGGCACCAGGGGCGCGCCGGCGCGCTGGGCGATGTGCCGGGCCGTGACCTTGTCGCCGAGGTCCCGGATCGCCTGCGGGGTGGGGCCGATCCAGGTCAGCCCGGCGTCGATGACGGCCTGGGCGAAGTCGGCGTTCTCGGAGAGGAAGCCGTAGCCGGGGTGGACCGCGTCGGCGTCAGCCTTCGCGGCGACCGCCAGCAGCTTGTCGATCCGCAGGTACGTGTCGGTGGCGGTGTCCCCACCGAGCGCGTACGCCTCGTCGGCCAGGGTGGCGTGCAGGGCGTCCCGGTCGGAGTCCGCGTAGACGGCGACGCTGCCGAGGCCGGCGTCGCGACAGGCACGGATGACGCGGACGGCGATCTCGCCGCGGTTGGCGATGAGTACCTTGCGCACCTTGCTGGCTCCTCCCGGAGGGTCACTGACCGGGAGTGTATCGGCCACCGTGCCGGCCCTAACGATCGCTCAGTGTGGGATGCCGCACTGTTCAGCGCGCCCTAGTCAAATTTGCTTATTACGCTCATCCGGTGTCTGCCACGCGAATGATGATCCTCGGCCTGGTGCGCTGGATGCAGCCCGTGCACGGCTACGACGTGCGCCGGGAGCTGCTCAGTTGGAGCGCCGACAGGTGGGCGAACGTGCAGCCCGGATCGATCTACCACGCCCTGCGCAAGCTGACCCAGGAGGGGCTGTTGCGCGAGGTCGCCACCGAGCAGGTGGGCGCCCGTCCGGCCCGCACCACGTACGAGGTGACGCCGAAGGGCGAGGAGGAGTTCGAGTCGCTGCTGCGCGGCCTGTGGTGGCAGCTGCACGAGCCGCCGGATCCGTTCGCGGCGGCGTTCTCCTTCCTGCCCGCGATGCCGCGCGAGGAGGCGGCGGCCGCCCTGCGCAACCGGGCGAACCTGCTGCGCGCCGGTGTCGAGTGGATGCGTACGTCGTTGAGTTCTGGCTGGATGCGTTCGACCAAGCCGGTGCACGTGGGGTGGATGTTCGAACTCTGGACCGCCCGCTCCGAGGCGGAGATCTCCTGGTGCGAGCGGATCGCGGAACGGATCGAGTCGGGGGTGTCGTACCTGCCTGAAGGGCTGGAGCGGGCGCAGGGCTGGGAGGGCTGGGAGGAGCGGTTGCCGCCCCGCCCGACGGAGGGCGAATAATCAACGTTGACCATAAGAGCTATATCGCGTTAGCCTGCCCGGGGCGCCACGGGGGAAGCATGCCGTCCGGCGTCGTCTCCGAGGGACAGACAGGTGGCCGGTGGCACCGGCCCGGACGACCAGGAGCAGACATGATCGAGACCAGAGGGTTGCGGAAGTCGTTCCGCTCCCGAGAGGGTCGCCAGAAGAAGACCGTCGACGCGGTGCGCGGCGTCGACCTGAAGGTCACCGAGGGGGAGATCTTCGGTTTCCTCGGTCCCAACGGCGCCGGCAAGACCACCACCCTGCGGATGCTGGCCACGCTCATCGAGCCGGACGGCGGCGAGGCGACCGTCGCCGGGGCCGACCTGCGCAAGGACCCGGCCGAGGTGCGCCGCCGCATCGGCTACGTCGCCCAGGGCGGCAGCACCTGGGACGAGTCCACCGCCCGGGAGGAACTCGTCCTGCACGCCCGCATGTACGGCATCGGCAAGGCCGACGCGCACCGGCGGGCCGCCCGCGCCCTAGACGCCTTCCAGCTCACCGAGTACGCCGACCGCAAGTGCAAGACCTACTCCGGCGGTCAGCGCCGGCGGGTGGAGATCGCCCTCGGCATCATCCACGAGCCGAGCATCGTCTTCCTCGACGAGCCGACGACCGGCCTCGACCCGCAGAGCCGGGCGCACATGTGGGACGAGATCCGCCGGCTGCGGGGCGACGGCATGACCGTCTTCATCACCACCCACTACCTGGAGGAGGCCGACGCGCTCTGCGACCGGATCGCGATCATGGATCACGGCGAGGTGGTCGCGGAGGGCACCCCGACGGAGCTGAAGCGCGAGATCTCCGGCGACGTCGTGCTGGTCGGGCTCGACGCGGCGGCCACCCCGCAGGCCGCGCAGCTGCTCGACGGCGAGCCGTACGTCAACAAGCTGGAGACCGCCGAGGAAGGCGGGCTGCGGCTCTACGTCGACGAGGGCGCCACCGCCATCCCGCAGATCCTGCGCCGCGTCGACACCGCCGGCCTCGGGCTCAGGTCCATCGAGCTGCACCGGCCCAGCCTCGACGACGTCTTCCTCACCAAGACCGGCCGCTCGCTGCGCGAGTCCTGATCCCGACCGGAGAGATCCATGAAACTCGCCCGTGACACCTGGCTGATCTTCCAGCGCCAGCTCCAGCTACTGCTGCGCAACCCCATCTGGGTCTTCGTCGGCGTCTTCCAACCGGTGATGTACCTGCTGCTCTTCGCCCCGCTGCTCAAGCCGGCGCTGAACGCGCCCACCCAGGCGGAGGCCTACAAGATCTTCGTACCCGGCCTGCTGGTGCTGCTGGCCATCTTCGGTGGCCTGTTCCAGGGCTTCGGCCTGATCGCCGAGCTGCGCGCCGGGGTCATCGAACGCTCCCGGGTCACCCCGATCAGCCGCCTCGCCCTGCTGCTCGGCCGCTCGCTGCGCGACGTGGTGTCGCTCATCGTGCAGGCGGTCATCATCACCCTGCTCGCGCTCCTGTTCGACCTGCGCGTCTCCCTCGTCGACCTGCTGCTGGCGTACCTCATGCTCGCCCTGATCGCGCTGATGACCTCGGCCGTCTCCTACGGCATCGCGCTCAAGGTCAAGAGCGAGGACGCGCTGGCCCCCCTGATGAACACCGTGGCCCAGCCCGTGCTGCTGCTCTCCGGCATCCTGCTGCCGCTGACGTTCGCCCCCGGCTGGCTCCAGGGCATCGCCGAGTGGAACCCGTTCTCCTGGGCGGTCGACGGCACCCGGGCCCTCTTCGCCGGCCAGCTCGGCGACGACAAGGTCTGGCAGGGCCTCGGCATCATCGCGCTCCTCGCCGCCGCCAGCGTCGTCTGGGCCGCCCGCCAGTTCGCCCGCAGCGTCCGCTGAGGTGAAAGGAAGGGCACCTTCCTGACGCCTGCGGTAGCGGAAGGGGCCCTTCCTGACGCAGGGGAGAGTTGCCTCTCACCAGGGGCGGGGCGCCGTCCCCACGCTTGTAGCGTGAGGCCGGTGCCCCGCCTCACCCGTGACCGGCTCACCTGGCTGACCTACGCCCAGCTCGGGCTGTGGGGCTTCTTCCTCTACGGCTTCGGGCCGGTCGTGCCGCTGCTGCGCGACGAACAGGGCACCTCGGCCGCCGTCGCCGGCCTGCACAGCACCGGCATCGCCGTCGGCGCGCTGGCCGGCGGGGCGCTCTTCGCACCCCTGGCCCGCCGCCTCGGCCGGGGCCGGGCGATCTGGATCGGGCTGGCGGGCGTGGCGGCCGGCGTCGTCGCCCTGGGCGTCGTCCACGCCCTGCCCGCCACGATCACCGCCGTAGCCGTGATCGCCACCTTCGGCATGCTGGTGATCAGCGGCGTGTCCGTGGTGCTCACCGACCGGCACGGCGCCGGCGCCCCGGCGGCGCTGACCGAGGCCAACGCCGCCTGCGCCGGCGCCGGCATCCTCGCCCCGCTGGTCATCGGCGCCAGCGTCGACGCCGGGTGGGGCTGGCGACCGGCGATGGCCGTCGAGGTCGGCCTGATCGCGCTGGTCGCGCTCGCCGCCGTGACCTTCCGCGTACGCCTGCCGCAGCCCGCTCCCGCTGCCGCGGCTCCCGGCTCTCCGGCTCCCGGCTCTCCGGCTTCAGGCTCTTCGGCTCCTGGCTCTCGGGCTTCAGGCTCTTCGACTTCCGGCTCTTCGGCTTCCGGTGGGGTCGCCTCGGTGGCCGGTGTCCACGGGTCCGGCCGGCGCCTGCCGGTGGCGTACTGGATCGCCTGGGTGCTGATGGCGGTCACCGGCTCGATCGAGGTCTGCCTGTCGCTCTGGACGGCCGACGTGCTCCGCTCGCACGCCGGGATGGCGGCCGGCGGCGCCTCGGCCGCCGTCGCCGCGATCGTCTGCGGCATGTTCGTGGGCCGGCTCGCCGGGGGCCGCCTCGCCCTGCGGTACCGGCCCGTGCCGCTGCTGCTGGCCGCGCTGGGCGTGTCGCTGGCCGGGTTCGCGCTCTTCTGGATCGCGCCGGTCGGCTGGCTCGCCGTTACCGGCCTGGTCGTCCTCGGCCTCGGCAACGCCCTGCACTACCCGCTGGCGATCTCGATCGCGCTCGCTGTCGCCGGGCCGGCTGCGGACCGGGCGGCCGGCTACGCGTCGTACTCGATGGGGGTGGGCTTCGGGATCGCGCCGGTCGCGCTCGGCTGGGTGGCCGACGGCGTCGGACCGCACCTGGCCTTCCTGCTGCTGCCGGCCTTCATCGCGGCGGCTGCGCTGCTCGCCGCCCGCCTGGGCCGCGCCCTGCGCCCGGCCCCCGCCGAGACCCGATCCCCGACCCCCGTCTGACGCCAGCGACCTCGCGGTTCTTGCATCCTCCGGCGGTTCTTGCATCCCCTGCGGATCTTGGGTTTCTCCGGCGGTTCTTGCGTGCCCCGTGGATCTTGCCCTCCGGTGGATCTTGGTAGGAATCGGCCCCTCCAGGGGCCGTTTCCTACCAAGATTGCGCTGAGGTGAGGGCGTCAGTGCACTCGGGCCAGGGTGAGGCCGTCGGCGATTGGGAGCATCACCGCGTCGACGCGGACGTCGGCGAGCACCTCGTCGTTGAACGCCGCGATGGCCCGGTCGTCGGCGTTCTGCGGGGCGATCACCCGGCCACCGCGCAGCACGTTGTCGACCGCGATCACCCCGCCGGGTCGCATCCGGGGCACCAGCTCCGCCCAGTAGACCGGGTAGCCGGTCTTGTCAGCGTCGATGAACGCGAAGTCCAGGTGGCGCTCGTGGGGCAGCTCGCGCAGCGTGTCGCCGGCCGGGCCGATCCGCAGCTCGATCTGGTCGTCCACACCGGCGCGGGCCCAGTACCGCCGGGCGATGCCGGTGAACTCCTCGGAGATGTCGAAGCAGGTCAGCCGCCCGCCCTCGGGCAGCCCGCGGGCGATCGCCAGCGACGAGAGGCCGGTGAACGTGCCCACCTCGACGGCCTGCCGCACCCCGAGCAGCCGGGTGAGGAAGGTCAGGAAGGCGGCCTGCTCCGGTGCGACCTGCATCTGCGCGTCATTCGGCAGGGCCGCGCGGGTCTCCTCGGCAAGGTCCCGCATGATCTCGTCCGGCGGCGCACCGTGCCCGACCAGGTACGCGTGCAGTTCCGACGTGAGCGGGATCGACTTGGTGGTCATCGAAAACCTCCGTGGAAACCCCTGGCTTTAGCCGTGGGAGCAAACGGAACTCTTGCAGGTCGGGACAGGAAAGGCCGATCCGCGGCCAAGGCGGATGGGTGTCCACCCGCATGTCACCGTAGAGCTTACTGGCTATCTTGCTAGGCCATGAGCCATGGCCAGGGCTGTGAAACGGGCGTTCAGGTTCCGCTTCTACCCGAGCTCCGAGCAGGCTTGTGAGCTTGCCCGCACGTTCGGCTGTGTCCGGCTGGTCTACAACATGGCATTGCAGGCCCGCACCGAGGCGTGGACGCTGCGCCAGGAACGGGTCAACTACAACACCACGTCGGCGATGTTGACCGCGTGGAAGAAAACCGACGACCTGGCGTTCCTCAACGAGGTGTCGTCCGTGCCGTTGCAGCAGACGCTGCGGCACCTGCAAGTCGCGTTCACGAACTTCTTCGCCAAGCGCGCCCGGTACCCGAGCTTCAAGAGCAAGAAAAAGTCGCGCCGGTCGGCGGAGTACACCACCAGCGGGTTCCGCTACCGCGACGGCCAGTTGACGCTGGCGAAGATGGCCGAGCCGCTGGATATCGTGTGGTCCCGGCCGCTTCCCGAGGGCGCGAAGCCGTCCACGGTGACCGTGTCGCAGGACGCGGCCGGTCGCTGGTTCGTGTCGCTGCTGTGTGACGACCGGATCGAGCAGGCTCCGGCGCCGAGCCCGGCCGTCGGGGTCGATGCCGGCCTGGACAGCCTGCTCACGCTGTCCACCGGCGAGAAAGTCGTCAACCCGAAGCATGAGCGCCGCGACCGGGCCGCACTCGCCAAGGCGCAGCGGAACCTGGCCAAGAAGGAGAAGGGCTCCGCGAACCGGGCCAAGGCCCGACTCAAGGTCGCCCGCGTGCACGCCCGGATCACCGACCGCAGGCGGGACCATCTGCACAAGTTGACCACTCGGCTCGTTCGTGAGAACCAAACGATCGTCGTCGAGGACCTGACCGTGCGCAACATGGTCAAAAACCGCAGCCTGGCCCGCGCCATCAGCGACGCGGCCTGGCGGCAGTTCCGCACCCTGCTCGAATACAAGGCCGACTGGCACGACCGCGACCTCGTTGTCGTGGACCGCTGGTTCCCGTCGTCCGAACTGTGCTCGGCGTGCGGTGCGCTCGCGCAGCGGATGCCGCTGAACATGCGGTCGTGGACCTGCCGATGCGGGCAGACCCACGACCGCGACGTCAACGCGGCCCGCAACATCCTCGCGGAGGGGCTCTCCGTGATTGCCTGTGGAGGCGGTATAAGACCCCAACGGACGAACGTCCGGACGGGGCGGCCGCCGGTGAAGCAGGAAACCCAGCGGGCGACCGCTGGAATCCCCCGCCTCTAGACGTGGGTAGGAAGTCAAGAACGGACGCTAGCCGAGCAGTTCGACGGTCTGACTGCCGGGCGCGATCTTCGTCCACAGATCCGTGATCGGGATGTCCAGTTCGGCGAGAAGGCGGCGCAGCATCGGCAGGCTGAGCCCGATGACCGTGCTCGGATCACCCTCGATCCGCTCCACGAAGGGACCGCCCAGGCCGTCGATCGTGAAGGCCCCCGCCACGGCCAGCGGCTCGCCCGTGCCCACGTACGTGGCGATCTCGTCGTCGCTGACGTCGGCGAAGTGCACCACGGTCGACGCGACCGCCTCGGCCCGCCGCCCGGCTGCGACGTCGATCAGGCAGTGCCCGCTGTGCAGCACACCGCTGCGCCCGCGCATCCGCTCCCAGCGCCGGGTGGCGTCCGCCGCGTCGGTCGGCTTGCCGAGGATCTCCCCGTCGAAGGCCAGCACCGAGTCGCAGCCGATCACCAACGTCCGCTGGTCGTCGGCCGGCCGCAGCCGGGTGAGCACGGCCTGCGCCTTCATCCGGGCCAACTCCAAGCAGAGGTCCTCGGCCCGCTCGGTGACCACGAGGGACTCGTCGACGCCGCTGACCAGCACGTCCGTCTCGATCCCGGCGGCTTGGAGAATCTTGCGGCGGGCAGGGCTGGCGGAGGCGAGCACGAGGCGGAGCGGCATGGAATTCGGCACGTCGCCGACGTTACCGGCTGACCGGGACGACGACGTCTCGGGTGGGACGTGTCGGCCCTCCTCGCCCGTCTCCGTCTTCCGGTTCGCTCAGCGACTGACGCGGGGCGGCGGGTCGTCGCCCCGACGCCGCCGACGGGCGATGAACGTCCACGCGCCGCCGGCCGCCACGATCACGCCGAGGGTGACCAGGCCACGGGTCGTCGCCGCATCGCTCCCGTCGCCGGCCGGCTCCGCTACCGCCGTCGTGGTCGAGGGGGCGTGGGCCGGCACGCTCGCCGTCGCCGATCCGAAACCCAGCGGCGGTACGTCAGCCGTCAACGCCGCCACCAGGTCGATGACCCCGTGGCCGTACTCGTCGTCCCGTCCCGGCGGGCCCTTGTCGATCGCTGTGGCGGTGAGCCTGTGCGCCACCTCGGAGGCAGGCAGGTACGGGTACTTGGACCGGATCAAGGCGGCGGCCCCAGCAACGATGGCTGTGGAGTCTGAGGTGCCGGTGCCTTTGCGATACTTGCCGTCGATGCTAGTGCTGAAAATGTCGACTGCCGGAGCGGCCACGTCGATTTCCGGTCCGGTGACTGACACTGAGGCTCGCTGGCCGAGCCGATCAACCCCACCTACGGCAATTACGCCAGGGTAGGCGGCAGGGAACCCGACGTGTTGGCTAAGGGGCTTATTACCTGCTGCGGCGACAATAACTATGTCCGCGCGGATTGCGGCCTCGATTGCCGTATGTAAACGGCTATCTGCTGCTCCTGCTGCTGAAATGCTGATTACTTCCGCATTTTGCGTGATTGCATAGTCTATCGCGTCTGCCAAATGGTGACTGGTTCCCCCTTGGTTATTATTCTTCACCCGTATAGGAAGGATCTTCGCCTTGGGGGCGATGCCAAGGGCGCCTCGTTTGTCAGTTCGCCCGTGGGCGGCGATTAGACCTGCCATGCCGGTTCCGTGGCTGTCTCGGTCTTGTCGGCCGTCGCCACTGCCTCCAGCAACAATATCTGTGCCTCGACGCAGGTTGTGCGCAAGATCGGGATGCGGATGAACGCCGGTGTCTGGCACCGCAACTGTCACACCTTTGCCTTGAACGATTCTATGTACTTCGGCAACCCTGAGAAAGTTGAGGTGCCACTGGTCCCCCCGGATCCGGTCAACGCCCTGCGGACTTGCGGCGCTACGGTTAGACCAAGCATGCGAGGTGGTGGGGGGCAGGAGTGTTGCTGTAAGAGTGAGCAGCGCCAAGGCGGCCTGGATAGTCCGAATTCTCAACGGTTAAAGCCAATAGCCGGACCTGGGTCGATGGGGCCATCTTCGTCCGGAGGGCGGACTACCGGGCTTACGCCTTGGTCCACTTCCCATGGGTGGTCCGGATCCCAGCGTCGCGTCTCCTTGTCACTGCCGTCGTACCGCCCCGACTGGCCCGGCATCCCGCCTGAGCGGGCAGTGCCCATGCCGGGTGCTCCACCGATTGGCGGTATACCCTGCACCGCGCTGAAGTTGCGGCCAGCCCCAGGGCGGGAGCCTGCGCCCCCGGTCGGAGCGGTGCCTGCGCCCCCGCCACCGATTACTCCGCCAATCGGGTTAACTCGGCGTTGCTGTGCGCCGCTGCCACTCGATGGTCCAAATCCCATTCCGGGGGTTCCGCCGATCAGGCCACCTGGTGGCATGGGCCGGGGCGATGCCGGTGGCGTGGCAGGCGGGAGCCCCGGAATTGCTCCGTTGACCGGCCGGCTGCTAGGGCCAGGCTGCCCGATCGGCAATCCAGAGATCCCACGTCCAGGCCGCACGCCTGGCGGCATTGCAGGCATGGGTCCACTGCCGGAAGCAGTGGGGAGGCCGGGTGGAGTTGCACCTGGCATCGCGGGATTGATCGGAGAAGGCGCTAGACCGGGTTTGACCCCGCCGAGGACAGGCCCGACGTTACGGGTGGTAGGTGCGGAGATCTGTCGCGCGTTCGTGGTCGGCCGGGCAACGGGCGAAGTAGTCGAACTCGACAACGGCACGGGAATGATGGGAGGAATTACCGGAGCGGCAGAGCTGGCGCCCCCGTAGATGTCGGGGTTGTGCTGGTCCGCCTCAGGTGAAGGCTTAGGCCTAGGTGGTGGTTGGCGGAGCATTACTCGGGCCTGTTGGAGTTCGCCGCTGAGGCCGTACATGATGCCGCGCGCCTGGACGTTGAGGCGTTCGAGGTCCGCATCCGTCACCGGGCGATCGGGGACCCGGCTGCCCATGGCCGCCTTCGGGTCGGCGAGCGTCGCGTCGTACGTCTGCTTCTCCTGGACCTTGACGGCGTACGCCTCGTAGATCTTCTTCAGTTCCGTGCGGGTGGCGCTGATGGCCTGCGTGGCGGCGGAGAGCGCGGTGTAGTTGGCGCTGGCGGCGTCGTGCGTGCGCTGCACCTTGTCGATGAGCTCGTCCAGCTCGCGGACGTAGGCTCGGGCCGCCTCGTTGGTCTCCGGGGGCCATGCCTCGGCGAGCCCTTTGCGGTATTCCTGGAGCCGGCTCAGGTGCATCCGGGCGAGGTCGCAGATCTTGCGCCAGCCGGCGACCTGCTTCCAGTGGTTGGTGGTGTCGTGGTCCTGGAGGCAGGCCCACATGCTGGCGACGTCCATCAGCCGCCAGTCGGTGAGGGCGGACGTGCGGCCGCCGGTGCCCCGTTCGATCATGGCAGCACCACCGGACCCTGTCCCCGTCCCTGACCCGGCGCGGGTTCCGGCCCGGTGGGATCGGGCAGCATCGGCGGCGCGCCGCGAGGTGCCGTGGGGGCCGGGTGGGCGAGGGCCCGCTCGATGTCGGTCACGCGCGCGGCGGCGAAGGCGTCGGACCCGGTGTAGCGGGTGGCGACGGTGCCGGCGGCGACGGCCAGGTGGCCGGTGACGTCGCGGACGCCCCAGACCATGTCGGCGGTGGCCTGCTGGGTCTCGTGGTGCGCGCGCAGGAAGTCGACCAGCTCGATGAACGCGTCGGCCGGGTTGGGCACCGGTGCTGTCAGGTCCGCGGCGATGTACGACAGGTGCGGGTCGTAGTTGCGTTCCACTTCGGCCTGGAGCTTGTCGGCGAACTCGCGGAGCTGGCGGATGTCGGCCTCGATGCCGCCGTAGCCGCGGAGCCAGGACGCTGGACCGTCCTCCTCGGGGATCATCGGCCCTCCCTGCCCGTCACTGCGTCGTTTCCCTGAGTGAGGTTAATAGGTCCCCGGGGGTGTCGGCAGCCCCGCCCCGGCACACACCGGCCGCCCCGCGGGTGTGCAGGGGTGCCGAGCTGCGGTGATCCGCTTGGAAAAGGTCAGCGGGGCAGGCCGGACGCCCGCCAGGCGCCGGGGCCGGCGACCGCCGCCGCGACGGGCCGGCCGGAGCGCGCCCAGGCGGACGCGGCGACCGGAGGGGTCGCGGCGGCCGGGCGGGACCGTACGACGATCGCGCCCACCAGCGCGGCCAGTTCCTCGGCGGTGGGGACTCCGCGGACGACCCGGAACAGCGGCTCTTCGGCAGACATGGTGTCAGCGTACGCGTCGGAGAGGTTGACCTTGACCGCACAGTGGCGTGCCGGCGGTGTGAGCGTCGTCGGCTCCGGGTACCGTCTGGGCGATGTCGAACGCGCTGCCCCAACTCGTCGCTGACCGATACCGGCTCCTCTCGCCGCTCGGTCAGGGTGGCATGGGTCGGGTGTGGAAGGCGCGCGACGAGGTGCTGCACCGGGACGTGGCGATCAAGGAGCTCGTCCCGCCGCCCAGCCTCACCGACGAGGAGCGCCGCGAGATGCGGGAACGCTCGCTGCGTGAGGCCCGGGCCATCGCCCGGCTCAACCACATCAACGTGGTCCGCATCTTCGACGTGCTGCGCACCGACGGCGACCCGTGGATCGTCATGGAGTACGTGGCGTCGAAGTCGTTGCAGGACACCCTCGCCGAGGACGGCCCGGTGACGCCGGCGCGTGCCGTGGAGATCGGCCTGGGCGTGCTGGCCGCGCTGAAGTCGGCGCACAAGGCCGGCGTGATGCACCGCGACGTCAAGCCCGGCAACGTGCTGCTCGGCGACGACGGCCGGGTGGTGCTGACCGATTTCGGCCTCGCCACGATTCCCGGCGACCCCAACGTGACCCGCACGGGAATGGTGCTCGGGTCGCCCGCGTACATCTCGCCGGAGCGGGCCCGCGAGGGCACCGCCGGGCCGGAGGCCGACCTCTGGTCGCTGGGCGCCACCCTCTACGCGGCGGTCGAGGGCAAGTCGCCGTACGCGCGACCGTCGGCGATCGCCACCCTGGCGGCGCTCGCCACCGAGCCGATGCCGCCGCCGAAGAACGCCGGGCCGCTCAAGCCGGTGCTCAACGGCCTGCTGCGCAAGGACCCGAACGAGCGGATCACCGCCGAGGTCGCGGAGAAGCTGCTGCGCCGCGCCGGCGGCAAGCGCACCCGCACGATTCCGCTGCTCGACGGCGTACGCCGGCCGGGACCGAACGGTCCGCGTGAGCCGCGCCCGCCGCTGGTGCCGGCACCGCGACCGGCCGAGGGCGGGCCCGACAAGCCGGTCAGCCCGCCGGCGCCGCGCGCGCCGCTGGCGGCGGCCGCCGCGGCGTCCACCGCCGAGGACGCGGCGGCGGCGCTCTCCTCGGACTCCGTGCCGACCGCCAAGGTCGGGTCCTCCACCTCGGACGCGGCCCCGACGGCGAAGGTCGACCCGCCGAAGCCCGCGCTCGACGACACGAAGGCCGAGCCGGTGGTCCCGGCGCCCGGCAGGCCGGCGAACCCCACCTCGGTGATGCCCGCGCCGGTCAGCCCGCCGTCAGGCCGGGCGACGGTCGTGGCGTCCGACGGTACGAAGCCGAGCAACACCCGGCGCAACGTCCTGATCGGCGTGCTGGTGGCGCTGCTGCTGATCGGCCTGGTGGTGGTCGTGCCGATGCTGACCAGCGGCGACGGTGGGGACGGCGGCGGCACCCCGCAGGCCGACCCGACCGGCGCCGCGACCTCGCAGGGGCAGCCGCCGCAGTCCTCCGCGCCAGCCCCACCCACGAGCGCCGCGCCGAGCCCGACGCCCTCGGCCACCCCCTCGCCGACCCCGGACGCGCTGCCGGCGGGCTGGAAGCTGCACAAGGACCCGGGCGGCTTCACGGTGCCGATCCCGGCGACCTGGGTGCGCCGCAACGCCGGAGCCAACACCGTCGTCTTCGACGAGCCCGGCGGGCCGGGCGAGCTGCTGGTGCAGTGGACGTCCAGCCCCAAGTCGGACGCTTACGCCGACTGGAAGGGGGCCGAATCGGCCCGCAAGAACTACGTGAACAACTACCAGTACCTGAGCATCAAGCGCTGCGACTACTTCAAGACCTGCGCCGACTGGGAGTGGCTGGAGACCCGCGACGGCACCCGGATCCACGTCCGCAACCGGGGCTTCGTCACGGCCAAGAACCGCGGCTACGCCCTCCGCTGGGAGGTCGCCGCGAAGGACTGGCAGGCCAACCTGGCCAACTTCGACCGGATCGCCAAGGGCTTCGTGCCCGACCGCAAGGACTGACCCGCGGGATTCGCGTCCGTTGCGAGATCGACTCGCATGACCTTCCGCCGTACGGGGTATCTGACCTTCACGACGGAAGGGAGGGTACGACATGGGTTACCGACGGAGGGACGCCCGGCCCCGAGTGGCACTGTGGATGCTCGTGGCCCTCGGCGACATCGTCCTGCTGCTCGCCGCCGCCGGCCTGCCGCTGCTGTTCGCGCTGCTCAGCGTCGTCACCGTCACCCTCGCCGGGGTGGGCGTCCGGCGCTTCGCCCGGCGCAACGCGCTCGCCCGCGAGAACGCGGCGACTGTGCCCGTGGCGGCCCGACGGCAGGTCTGACGCCCGCGAGAGCGGCGTGGCGGCAGCCGGACCAGTTGTCGACCGTACGGTGACAACCGATCCCGCTGCCGCCAACCGCCTCCCCAGGCGATTCAGGATCAGGTGTTGTTGGCCAGGGCGATCAGCCGGCTCCGGTCACCGTTCCAGTGGTTGCGGTCGACCCCGCCGCTGATGCCGGCGACGCTGCCCCGGTCGGTGTACTGCCAGAAGCTCCAGACCGGTGCCCCGGCCGGCAGCGCGCCGACCGTGCTCGACCAGCGGGCCACCCAGAGCGGGTGGTTCGCCCACGGGGCGCTCCAGCTGCCGGTGCACTGGTTCCACCAGCTCGTGGTCGTGTAGATGACGGCGTAGCGGCCGGTGCGCGCCCGGTAGGTGTTGAGGAAGTCCTGGACCCAGTTCCGCATGCCCGTCGTGCTCAGGCCGTAGCAGTAGCCGCCCGCGTAGGGGTTGGCTTCGAGGTCCAGCGCGGCCGGGAGGGTGCGGCTGTCGGCCGACCAGGCGCCGCCGTTGGAGGCCAGGTAGTTCGCCTGCACCGCCCCGGAGGAGATGTTGGGCCGGGCGAAGTGGTACGCGCCCCGGATGACGCCGGCGTTGTAGGCGGCCACGTAGTTCGTGTTGAACCTCGGGTCCTTGTAGCTGGTGCCCTCGGTCGCCTTGATGAAGGCGAACTGGATGCCCGCGTTGCGGACGCTGGTCCAGTTGATGGCGCCCTGGTAGTGCGACACGTCGATGCCGGGCGTGGTGGCGGCCGCAGCGGGGGTCGCGGTCGCGACGAGCCCCGCCGCCGCGGTGGCGAGGGCCGCGAGGGTGGCGGCCAGCAGCCGCCGAAGGGATGTTCCGGTACGGGTCATGGATGCCTCCAAGGACGCCGAACGAATAGACGTCCATCTTTGGAGGTAAGTGCCCCAAATGGCAAGGGGAGCTAAGGAAATCTTCAGGAACGGCGGAAGCCGGCCACCCCGGCGGCGGGTGTCTCCGCAGCCGGCGAGCGGACTGGGTGAGGCGCTCTCCGCCTCAGCGCAACGTGGCCGGGTCGACGCGCCAGCGGATCGGCTCGGCCAGGCGGAACTCCTCGCCCGGCTTCGCCACCTGGTCCTCGACGTAGTGCGCGCCGTCGAGCCGGTACAGCCGCAGCGCGTGGCCGGCGCCGCGACACAGGTCGGGGCCGGTAGGCTCGCGCCCCATGGTGTCGATCGACGGGCTCGGCGGTCTCTGGGACAAGCTGTTCGCGGCGCAGCCGGACCCACCGCCCCTGCTGGTGCTGCTGACCGCCGTCGTCGCCCTGGTGGTCGTCTCCACCCGGCTGCCCTGGCGGATCGCCCGCAACGCCATCACCATCGCCCACGAGGGCGGGCACGCGCTGGCCGCCCTGCTCACCGGCCGCCGGCTGCACGGCATCCGGCTGCACTCGGACACCTCGGGGCTGACCCTCTCCGCCGGCCGGCCCACCGGCCCCGGAATGATCCTCACCCTGCTCGCCGGCTACGTCGCCCCGCCGCTGGTCGGGCTGGCCGGCGCGTGGCTGCTCGGCGGCAACCGGATCACCCTGCTGCTCTGGGTCGCCGTGGCGCTGCTGCTGGCCATGCTGATCATGATCCGCAACGTCTTCGGCGTGCTCTCGCTGCTGGTCACCGGCGGGGTGGTCCTCGCCGTCTCCTGGTACGCCGAGCCGCAGGTGCAGGCGGCGTTCGCGTACGCCGGGGTGTGGTTCCTGCTGCTCGGCGGGGTGCGGCCGGTGGTGGAGCTGCAACGGCTGCGCTCGCGGGGTCGGATGCCCGCCTCCGACGCCGACCAGCTCGCCGGCCTCACCCCGCTGCCGGCCTTCTTCTGGGTCACCGCCTTCGCCCTGGTAAACCTGGCCGCACTCGGCGCCGGCGCGCTGCTGCTGGCCGGCCCGATCCTCACCGAGGCCGGCCTGACCCCCGGAAAATGATCGGTCGACCGGGCAACCGGCGGCACCGTCCGACGCGTGTCCCCTGCGACCGTCACGGGGAGGTAGCAGGTGCCGGACGTCGACGGATTCGACGAGTTCTACCGGGGCAGCCGGCAACGGCTGCTCGGCTACGTCTACGCGCTGACGGGCGACCTGGCCGAGGCACAGGACGCCGTGCAGGAGGCGTACATCCGGGCCTGGCAGCGCTGGTCGACGGTGAGCGCGTACGAGGAGCCGGAGGCGTGGGTGCGGGTGGTGGCGAGCCGGATCGCGGTCAGCCGGTGGCGCAGCCTGCGCAGCCGGGCCCGCGCCTACCTGCGGCACGGCCCCGGCGAGAGCGTGCCCGGCCCGGACACCGCCACCGTCGACGTGGTCACCGCCCTGCGTCGGCTCCCCGAGGAGCAGCGCACCGCGATCGCCCTCTACTACCTGGTCGGCATGCCGGTCGCCGAGGTGGCCCGGCAGACGGCCGCCCCGGTGGGCACCGTCAAGGCCCGGCTCTTCCGGGGGCGCGCCGCGCTCGCCGGGCTGCTCGCCGTCTCTGACCTGGAGGAGGCCGCCGATGCGTGACGAGACGACGTTCGTCGAGCAACTGCACCGGGACCTGCGCGAGGTCCGCTGGCCGGAGCCGGCGGAGATCCGCGCCCGGGCCCGCAGGCGCAGCAGGCGTACGGCGGTGCTGGCGGCGGTCGCGGTGCTCGTCGTCGTCTCCGCCTCCGCCGTGGCGGTCGGGGACCGGTCCGGGCAGCGGGGGCTGGCCCCGGCGGCGTCCCCCTCGCGGCTGGCGGCGCCGGGGAACCGGGTCGAGATCCCCCCGGCGGCCCTGCTGCAGAAGGACGACCTGACGGCGCGCAGCGGTCTGCAACTCAGCGAGGCCGGCCTGGGCGGGAGCGTCGACGTGGGCATGGCCCTCCGCCGGTGCGCCACCAGGCGCGCGAGCGGTGTGCCGGCGCAGGAGACCTGGGTGAGCCGGTCCCAGACGGTGCTGCGACCGGCGACCGGCGGGGGGCGGCTCGGCGACGTCCTGGTCGTCCAGGACCTGCACCGGATGCGGGACGACGGGGCCGCCCGGTTCTTCGACGGACTGCGCCGGCAACTCACCGTCTGCCGGGAGTGGCGGGAGGTGCGGTCGATCGAGTGGGGCGGCGAGTCCGTCACCGTCGAGGACGTGCACCGCTGGAACGTGCCGCACCGCGACTTCGCCGGTGACGAGTCCCTGCTGCTGCGCCACTCCGTCGCCGCGACCCTCGACCCGGCCGACGGGCAGGTGCCCGGCCGCCCGTCCACGCCGGACGCGACCGTGGTGGTGCGGGTCGGCGACCTGGTGAGCGTGCTGATCCTGGAACCGACCGCCGAGGACGACCTGGTCCGCCTCGCCGGTCTGGCCGCGCGGCGCATGTGCGCCGCCGCCAACCCGTCCTGCTGACCGCCCACCCGATCGGCCGCCCGATCGGCCGCCCCGCCCCCCGGTCCGCGCGATGTCAGGGCAGCCGTGGCCTGCCCCGGTCGACGGGGGACACCGCGCGGATCCCGCGGGGGCGCGGCGTCACAGCGGGATGTTGCCGTGCTTCTTCGGCGGCAGGGTCTCGCGCTTGGTGCGCAGCACCCGCAGCGCGCGGACGATCTGGGCCCGCGTCTCGTGCGGCGGGATGACGCTGTCCACGTAGCCGCGCTCCGCCGCGATGTACGGGTTGGCGAGGGTGTCCTCGTACTCGGCGATCTTCTCGGCCCGCACGGCAGCCGGGTCCTCGGCGGCGGCCAGGTCCGAGCGGTAGAGGATGTTCACCGCGCCCTGCGCCCCCATCACCGCGATCTGCGCGGTCGGCCAGGCGAAGTTCAGGTCCGCGCCGAGGTGCTTGGAGCCCATCACGTCGTACGCCCCGCCGTACGCCTTGCGGGTGATGACGGTGACCTTCGGGACGGTGGCCTCGGCGTACGCGTAGATGAGCTTCGCGCCCCGGCGGATGATGCCGTCCCACTCCTGGCCGGTGCCGGGCAGGAACCCGGGGACGTCCACGAAGGTCAGCACGGGGATGTTGAACGCGTCGCAGGTGCGCACGAACCGCGCGGCCTTCTCGGAGGCGGCGATGTCCAGGGTGCCGGCGAAGTGCATCGGCTGGTTGGCGACCACGCCCACCGGACGGCCCTCCACCCGGCCGTAGCCGATGACCATGTTCTGCGCGTAGAGCGGCTGGACCTCCAGGAACTCGCCGTCGTCGAGGACGTGCTCGAGCACCCGGTGCATGTCGTACGGCTGGTTCGCCGAGTCGGGGATCAGCGTGTCCAGCTCCCGGTCCTCGTCGGTCACGTCGAGGTCGGCGGGTGCGTCGAAGACCACCGGCTCGTCCAGGTTGTTCGACGGCAGGTACGACAGCAGCGCCTTGACGTAGTCGATCGCGTCCTGCTCGTCCGTGGCGAGGTAGTGCGCGTTGCCGCTGCGTGAGTTGTGCGTACGGGCGCCGCCCAGCTCCTCCATGCCCACGTCCTCGCCGGTGACCGTCTTGATGACGTCCGGGCCGGTGATGAACATGTGCGAGGTCTGGTCGACCATCACCGTGAAGTCCGTGACCGCCGGGGAGTAGACCGCGCCGCCGGCGCACGGGCCCATGATCAGGGAGATCTGCGGGATGACGCCGCTGGCCCGTACGTTGCGGAAGAAGATCTCGCCGTAGAGGCCGAGCGAGGCGACGCCCTCCTGGATGCGCGCGCCCCCGGAGTCGTTGATGCCGACGACCGGGCAGCCGATCTTCATGGCCAGGTCCATGACCTTGACGATCTTCTCGCCGAAGACCTCGCCGAGGGAGCCGCCGAAGACGGTGAAGTCCTGGGCGAAGACGCAGACCTGCCGGCCGTCGATGGTGCCGTAGCCGGTGATGACGCCGTCGCCGTACGGGCGGGTCTTCGCCAGCCCGAAGTTGGTGGACCGGTGCCGGGCCAGCTCGTCCAGCTCGACGAAGGAACCCTCGTCGAGCAGCATCTCGATCCGCTCGCGGGCGGTCTTCTTGCCCCTCGCGTGCTGCTTCTCGACCGCGCGCGCCGACCCGGCGTGCACCGCCTCGTCGACCCGCCGATCCAGGTCGGCCAGCTTGCCCGCGGTGCTGTGGATGTTGATCCCGGTCTCGGTAGTCACCCTGGGAATATAACGATGGTTCAGGCCGCCGCCGCTGTGCAGTTCGCCTCAGCCCGGCCGCGACGTCCCCGGTCGGTCGGCCGGGGGCGGCCGTAGGCTGACGGGATGCCGGGCTCGCCGTACACCGATCTGGACCGCCCGCCGCTGTCAGCGGCGCGGCTGCGGCGGGCGTTGGTCGCCCCGCACGGGCCCTGGGCCCGCCTGGAGTTGCGCGTCGAGACCGGCTCGACCAACGCGGACGTCGCCGAGGCGGCCCGGGCCGGCGAGCCGGAGGGCCTGGTGGTGGTCGCGGAGCGGCAGACCGCCGGGCGCGGCCGGCGCGGCCGGGCCTGGCAGTCGCCGGCCCGGGCCGGCATCGCCACCAGCGTGCTGCTCCGCCCCGGGGAGGCCGTCGCCGACCGTGGCTGGCCGTCGGCGCCCCAGGCGGGGTACGGCTGGCTGCCGCTGCTCGCCGGCGTCGCCCTGGTCGAGACGGTGACCCGGCTGGCCGAGCTGGACGCGGGCCTGAAGTGGCCGAACGACCTGCTCGTCGGCGACGCGAAGTGTGCCGGCATCCTCGCCGAGGCGGTGCCGGGGCCCTCGCCGGCCCGGCCGCCCGCGATCGTGCTCGGTGTCGGCCTCAACGTCACGCTGCGCGCCGACGAGCTGCCGGAGAACCCGACGGGGCTGCCGGCGACCTCCCTGCAACTGGCCGGCGCGGCGGCCACCGACCGGGACCCGCTGCTGCGGGCGCTGCTGCGCGGGATCGCCGACTGGTACGGCGAGTGGCGCGCGGCCGGCGGGGACGCGGTCGCCAGCGGCCTGCGCGACGCCTACCTGGCGAGCTGCGCGACGATCGACCGGCAGGTACGCGTGCTGCTGCCCGGCGGCGACGAGGTGACCGGCACCGCGACCGGCGTGGACGCCGACGGCCAACTCCTGGTCGCCACCCCCGCCGGCACCCGGGCCCTGGCGGCCGGCGACGTCCTCCATCTCCGCTGATCGCCGACTCCCGCCGCGCGGCTGATCCCCCGGCGGGAGGGGAGCGGCTACGGTCAGCGCGTCCGTTTCTGCGAGGAGGTTCCTGTGGCGTTCCCCGATGACGTGCTCACCGAGGACGAGCACGTCGTACTGCACCTGCACCCGCACTGGAAGGCGCTGATCCGGCCGGTCGCGGTGCTCGTGCTCGCCGTCGCGGCGGTGGTGGCCGGCGTGGTCCTCCTGCCGTCCGGCGGGGGCGGCTCGATCGCGCTCGCCGTCATCGGCGGCCTCGCCCTGCTGGCGGTGCTGTGGCTGGCGCTCTGGCCGTTCCTGGTCTGGCGGACCACCCACTACCTCTTCACCAACGAGCGGGTGCTGCTCCAGCAGGGAGTGCTCTCGCGTGACCGGCGGGACATCCCGCTGACCCGGATCAACGACCACGCGATGAACCAGCAGTTCGTGGAGCGCCTGCTCGGCTGCGGAACCCTGACCATCGAGTCCGCCGGCGAACGCGGCCAGTCCGTCCTGCACGACGTGCCGGGCGTCGGTCAGGTCCAGACCAAGCTCTACGAGCTGGTGGAGGCCCACCACGACAAGCACTCCCTCGGCGACGAGGAGATGCGCGACATCCTGGCGGACCTGCACGAGGGTAAGCCGCTGCGGGACCCGACCGCCTGAACCGGCGCGGCCCGACCGCCTGAACCGGCGCGGCCCGACCGGCGCGGCCCGGGAGCGGGCCGGAACCGGTCGGGCCAGGACGGCGGGTGGGTCAGGACGGCGCGTGGGTCAGCGGCGGGGCGGGCGGCGGGTGGTGGCCTGGAGTTCGGCGGCCAGTTCCGCCTCCAGTTCCCGGTCGAGGGAGCCGCCGAGGCCGGCGTCGAGCGGGACGGGGCGCCCCTGGACCGGGGCCCCCGGGCCCGCCACAGACGCGGGTTCGGGGCCGGGCGCGCCGCGTGGGGCACGCCGCGGGGCGCCGGGCGGTGGTTCGGACTCCTCCAGCTCGGAGATCGACTCCGCCAACTCGGCCACCGGGTCCATTTCGGCCATGGTGTCCCACTCGTCGCGCGGGATGCTGTGCCACGTCTCGGCCGCGTGGGCCGGCGTCGGTTGGAAGACGAACGTGCGGTAGGACCAGAAGCGGAACAGCGTCGCGAGCAGCACGCCACCGGTCTTGGCCACGTTGAGGGCCAGCAGGCTGGTCAGGCCCAGCCCGTACTTGGCGGCGGCCAGGACGCCCAGCTCGATGAGCAGGCCCGCCCCGTTGAAGAGGAAGAAGAGGACGTACTCGCGCCGCATCGCTGCTTTGGGGCGATCCCGGTACGTCCAGTGACGATTCATCAGATATGACGTGATCGTCGCCACTACGGTCGCGATCACCGTCGCCTTCAGTTGACCGTCCACGAAAACGGTCAGTGCGAGTGCGTTGAACACCGCGTAATTGATTACGGTGTTGACGCCGCCGACGATTCCGAACTTGAGCGCCTCGTGGATGAACTTCTGCCAGCGCTCAGGCAGCAGACGGACAAGACGCATGCGGAACACCTTAGGGCAGTGGGCGGGGCCGGCAGGCTCCGGCCGGGACGAAGGTGGGCGGCAGGTCACGCCCGGTGGTCTCGGTGGTGCTTCTCTTCCGGAACGGAGGGGGTTCCCGCTTCGACGAAGACGAACCGTCGGTAGGACCAGAACCGGAACAGCGTCCCGAGCCCGGTCCCGACGATGAAGCTGGCGATGTTGTCGGCCAGCGGGGTCTGGAACACCTCCGGCCAGATGCTGCCCAGGCCGTAGCGGCTGACCGCCAGGCAGGCCACGGCGATCCCCAGGCCGACGCCGTTGAAGAAGAAGAACAGCGCGTACTCGCGGGCCGGGTTGGAGCGCTTGCGGTGCCGCCACGTCCAGAACCGGTTGCCGACGAACGCCACGGACGCCGCGATCACCGTCGAGATGGTCTTCGCGGTGACCTGCTCGACGCCCCGTACGCTCGTCAGGTAGTTGAAGAGCGCGAAGTCGATCAGGAAGGCGATCCCGCCCACGGTGGCGAACTTGCTCAGCTCGCGGACCAGGTGACCGAAACGGTCCACCAGCGAGCGGACCAGACCCGGGCGGGTCTGCGGAGAGCCGGGCTCCCCGGTCGTCGTCGCGGCCACGACGCGAGCCTACCGGCTGGGGTCATCCCGCACGGGTAGCAACGGCGGACCGCTCGCCCGGGTGTGCACCTGTGGACAGAGCGTAACGAGATGAGGCGCCCTGCGGGGCGGTTCGTCGGTTCCGCCGCCCGGGGCGCGGCCGGACCGGCCGGTGACGGTTCCCCACAGGATTTGCGTGAAACTGCGCGTGAAAGCGGGTATTAGCTCGTGATGCCGCAGCGTGCCCGTACCTTGTGCAGTTCTTCACAACCAGTCCCACTGACTGGTGACCTCGCCCGGTTTACGCTGAGGCCAATCCCAGGTTTCCACGAAGACGACGCATAGCGCCGTCAAGACTCGTGCATCCCATAGATCGGTCAGCGTCGACCACAAGGAGATGTGTCATGGTTGCTCCGGCTACCGTTCGGGGTATCGATCAGGCCCCGACGTCCCACCCGAAACTGCTCGCCTGGGTCCGTGAGGTCGCTGAACTGACCACCCCCGACCGCGTCGTCTGGGTGGACGGGTCCGACGAGGAGTGGCGGCGCCTCACCGACGAGCTGGTCGAGGCCGGCACCCTGATCCGGCTCAACCCCGAGAAGAAGCCCAACTCGTTCTACGCGCGCACCGACCCGACGGACGTCGCCCGGGTCGAGGAGCGCACCTACATCTGCTCCGTCGACGAGGCGGACGCCGGCCCCACCAACAACTGGATGGCGCCGGCCGAGATGAAGCGGACGATGACGGAGCTCTACCGCGGTTGCATGCGCGGGCGCACCATGTACGTCATTCCGTTCTGCATGGGCCCGGTCGAGGCCGAGAGCCCCATGTTCGGCGTCGAGATCACCGACAGCCCGTACGTGGTCGCGTCGATGCGCATCATGACCCGGATGGGTGCCAAGGTCCTGGAGGCCATGGGCGACGACGCGGACTTCGTCCACGCGCTGCACTCCATCGGCGCCCCGCTCGCCCCCGGCCAGCAGGACGTGGCGTGGCCGTGCAACGAGACCAAGTACATCTCGCACTTCCCGGAGACCCGGGAGATCTGGTCCTTCGGCTCCGGCTACGGCGGCAACTCGCTGCTCGGCAAGAAGTGCTACTCGCTGCGGATCGCCAGCGTCATGGGCCGCGACGAGGGCTGGCTCGCCGAGCACATGCTCATCCTCAAGATCACCTCGCCGGAGGGCAAGGTCTACCACGTCGCCGGGGCCTTCCCGTCGGCCTGCGGCAAGACCAACCTGGCCATGCTGGAGCCGACCGTCCCGGGCTGGAAGGTCGAGACCATCGGCGACGACATCGCCTGGATGCGCTTCGGCCCGGACGGCCGCCTCTACGCCGTCAACCCCGAGTACGGCCTCTTCGGCGTCGCGCCCGGCACCGACTGGAAGACCAACGCCAACGCGATGCGGACGCTGGACCGCGGCAACTCCGTCTTCACCAACGTCGCCCTGACCGACGACGGGGACATCTGGTGGGAGGGCATGGGCGAGCCGCCGGCGCACCTGGTCGACTGGAAGGGCAACGACTGGACGCCGGAGAGCGACAGCCTCTCCTCGCACGCGAACAGCCGGTTCTGCACCCCGATCACCCAGTGCCCGATCCTCGCCGAGGACTACTTCGACCCGAACGGCGTGCCGATCGACGCGATCCTCTTCGGCGGTCGCCGCCGGGACACCATCCCGCTGGTGACCGAGGCCCGCGACTGGGTGCACGGGGTCTACATGGGCGCGACGCTCTCCTCGGAGACCACCGCCGCCGCCTCCGGCGCGGTCGGCGTCGTCCGGCGCGACCCGATGGCGATGCTCCCGTTCATCGGCTACCACGCCGGCGACTACTTCCGGCACTGGATCGAGATGGGCAAGGGCGCCGACGGCGACGAGTCCAAGCTGCCGAAGATCTACTACGTCAACTGGTTCCGCAAGGACCCGGAGGGCAACTTCCTCTGGCCCGGCTTCGGCGAGAACTCCCGCGTGCTCAAGTGGGTCATCGAGCGGATCGAGGGGCGCGCCGAGGCGGTGGAGACGCCGATCGGCATGGTCCCGGCCCAGGACGCGCTCGACGTCGAGGGCCTCGACATGACCCCGGAGGACGTCCGGATCGCGCTGAAGGTCGACCCGGAGGAGTGGCGCAAGGAGCTCCCGATGGTCACCGAGTGGTTCGAGAAGTTCGGCGACAAGCTGCCGGGCGTGCTCTGGGCGGAGCTGGACGCGCTGCGTGCCCGGCTCGACGCGGCGCCGCAGCGCTGAGGACAGGTGTGACTGACGCCCCGACGGGGCATCATCGGATCCCATGAGGACGGCCGCCGCGACCGAGGTCCGGCGGCCGTCCGCCGTCCGGGCGCTGACCGCACTGCTCGCGCTGACCGCGGCGGCCACCGTCGTGGTCGAGCTGCTCAACTGGTGGTACGCCCCGGAGCAGGGCTTCGGGCTGGCGGTGCGGACGGGCTGGGCGATGCTCCGTTCGCTCGGCTTCCTGCTGCTGATCGGGCACGTCCGGCGGGGCCGGACGGTGGCCCGGCCGTTCGGGCTGATCCTGGCGGTGACCACGGTCTTCGCGGTCGGCCGGCTGATCGTGCCCCGGCAGGGGGTGCCGCCGCTGCCGGGGCTGCTCGGGTTCGCCCTGCTCACCGTGCTCTGCGCCGCTGTGGTCTGGCTGCTCTACCGCTCGTCCGCGGTGTCCGGGCACCTGGTCCGCCACCGGCCCCGCCTCGTCATCGACCGGGAGGGCATCTCCTGGCGGGAGACCCCGCCCCGCCGGCCGGAGGTCAGCGGTTGGCTGCTCACCAGCCGGGTCGCGGCGTTCACGTACAGCCCGCTCATGCTGGTCCCGGCGCTGGTCGCCGGCGGCGCGGTGCTGGACGACCGGCTCGCCGCCGTGCCCGCCGTGCTGCTCTGGTTCGCCGCCGGGATCGTGACCAGCTACGCGGTGCTTTTCTGCACCGCCTTCCTGATGCGCGGCAAGGGCTGGGCGCGCACGCTGCTGGTGGCCGTCACGGCGATCGTGCTCGCCGTCGACCTGCCGCTGTGCTGGTGGCTGCTCGGACCGGACGGGCTGGTCCGCGACGGCGGCCCGCTGGTGGCTGCCGCCGCGCTGGCGATCTACGGCCTCTGGCGCGCCACCCGCGCCGAACGCGCCACCCGGCCGGCGTAGGGCGCCGCCGGACACCCCGACACGCCCAAGCCAGCGTGATCACCATCCGCCGCAGGGCCCGGACCAGCCCGAAGCCGCCCGGACCGTTCCCCACCCGCCCGGCGGCTGCCAATCCGCGCTGTCGACCTGCCCCGCCCACGAGACCGCCCTCAGGTCCACCCCGCTCCGCCCGCTGCTCGCCCCCGCCTACGAGACCGCCTGCGGCCCGCCCCGCCCTTCGCCCCCACCCACGGAACCGTCCGCGGGCCCGCCACGCCTAGCCCTTCGCCGATCTTGGTAGGAACATGCCCCTCCAGGGGCACGTAGCTACCAAGATCTCCCGCGCGCCGTCATCCCGCCGTGCGTGGGGGAGGCGCCGTTGCTGCCGGGGATGGTTCGGGGGCCCGGACCTCGACTTCTGGTTCGTGGGCCGCCGGGAGGGCGCCGGGAGGGCGCCGGGAGTTCGTGGTCCTCGTTGACGTGCCGGGCGGGTTCCGGTGCGCTGCCCGTTCGCGGCGGCAGGATGGCCGCAGGAGCCGGACCGGCGGTGGGAGGCGACGCGTGGGCGACGAATCCGTGGGTGACGAGTTCGACGTGGTGGTGGTGGGGGCCGGTCCGGCGGGGTCGGCCGCCGCGCTGGCGGCCCGGCGGGCGGGGGCGAGCGTGCTGTTGCTCGACCGGTCCGACTTCCCCCGCGACAAGGCGTGCGGGGACGGCATCGCCGCGCACGCGCTGGACGTGCTGGGCGAGCTGGGGGTGCCCGACGCGGTGACCGGGTACGCGCCACTGCCGGCGCTGCGGCTGGTCGGGCCGGGCGGCGGCGCCGTGGCCCGGGCGCTGCCCCGGCCGGCGTACACCGTGCCCCGCAGGGTCTTCGACGCCCGGCTGGTGGCGGCGGCGGTCGCGGCCGGCGCGCGGCTGCGCCGGCACGCGGTGCGGCACGTCGAGGTGCGGGCCGACCAGGTGGTGCTCGACGGCGTGCTGGCGGGGCGGGCGGTGGTCGGGGCGGACGGCGCCGGGTCCGTCCTCCGGCGGGCGCTCGGGCACCGGCCGAACCCCGACCGGCACCTGGCGCTCGCCATCCGGGGGTACGCCCCGGCGCTGCCCGGCCCGCCCGAACAGCTCATCGTCACCTCGGCGCCGCGCTGGCCGGCGTACGCCTGGTCGTTCCCGATCGGGGACGGCCGGGCGAACGTCGGCTACGGGGAGGTGCTGCGGGGCGAGCCGCTGACCCGGGCGCACCTGGTCGACCGGCTCGGCGCGCTGCTGCCCGGCACGGACCCGGCCACGGTCAGCGACCTGCGGGCCCACCACCTGCCGCTGTCGACGCACCGTCCCGCCCCGGGGCGCGGCCGGCTGCTGCTCGCCGGCGACGCGCTCTCCCTGATCAATCCGTTCACCGGCGAGGGCATCTTCTACGCGCTGCTCTCCGGCGCCCTCGCCGGCGCGGCGGCGGCCGGCTCGCCCGAGCAGGCCGCCCGGCGGTACGCGGCGACGCTGCGCCGCCGCCTCGGCACCCACCTGCGGCACAGCTCGCTCGCGGCGTGGCTGGCCCGGCGCCGGCGGGTGGTCGACGCCGCGGTCCGCGCGGCGGGTCGGGACGACCGCGTCTACCGGACGGTGGTGGAGCTGGGGCTGGGCGACGGGCGGCTCGACGCCCGCACGCTGGGCATGATCGGCATCGGTCTGTCGGCGTGGGAGCGGACTCCGAGGCGGTGATTCGGCGCGCAGGTCGCTACGCTGCAAGGTGATGACTCTGCGGGACCTGATCTATTCCGTGTACGAGCGTCGCCTGACGGCGAAGCTCGCGGGCAAGCCGGTGCCCCGGCACGTGGGCGTGATGTGCGACGGCAACCGCAGGTGGGCCCGGGAGATGGGCTACGTCGACCCGAACGACGGCCACCGGATGGGCGCCGTCAAGATCAAGCACATGCTGGGCTGGTGCAACCAGGCCGGCATCGAGCACGTGACGCTCTACCTTTTGGCCACCGACAACCTGCGCCGACCGGCCAAGGAGCTCGACCCGCTGCTCCAGATCATCGAGGACCTGGTGGTCGAGCTGGCCGAGGAGGGCAACCCCTGGCGGCTGCGGATGGTCGGCGCGCTCGACCTGCTTCCGGCCTCGACCGCCGCCGCGCTGAAGGCCGCCGAGGAACGCACCCGGGACCGCAGCGGCGGGACCGAGGTCAACATCGCGGTCGGCTACGGGGGCCGCCGGGAGATCGCCGACGCGGTGCGGTCGCTGCTGCTGGAGTACGCCGCCAACGGCGGCACCCTCGAGGAACTGGCCGAGGTGTTGGACGTCGAGCACATCGCCGAGCACCTCTACACCCGGGGCCAGCCCGACCCCGACCTGGTCATCCGCACCAGCGGCGAGCAGCGCCTCTCCGGCTTCATGCTGTGGCAGTCGGCGCACTCGGAGTTCTACTTCTGCGAACTCAACTGGCCGGACTTCCGGCACATCGACTTCCTGCGCGCCCTGCGCTCGTACGCCAGCCGCCAGCGTCGCTACGGCGCCTGACCGACCCGGAGCACCTCGCCGGCCCCGAGGGCGTCAGGTGAGGTGTCGGGTGGCGTCGGTGAGGAACGCGCCGAGGGCGGCGGGGGAGTCCAGGGTCAGGTCGGCGGCCTCCGCGACCTCGTGGCCCGTCTCCGGGTTGGCGACGGCGACGCAGACGCCGAAGAAATGCGGATCGGCGGCGGCGCGGGCCCGCAGCGCGGCGAACGCCCTGATGTCGGAGACGTCGTCGCCGAAGTACCACGCACCCTGGGCGTCCCGGACGATCTCGTCGATCACCATGCCCTTGTCGCGGTCGACCGGGGGCTTGAGCTCCAGCACCATCCGCCCGGCCTGGACCTTGAGCCCGAGTCGCTCGGCCTGGGCCTGGCCCCACCGCTCCACGGCCGCGCCGAGGTGCGGCGCGGTGCGCCAGTGCAGCGCCACGGAGAGCCGCTTGTACTCCACCAGCGCGCCCTCGGGCAGCTCGGCCCGGGCCAGGTCGGCCAGCTCGGCCATGGTGGGCACCCAGGGCAGGGCCGCCGGCTCCGTCACGGTCTCGCCGCCGGAGTGGCTGTGCTCCAGGCCGTAGAGGCCGTACAGGTCGACGCCGGTGAGCCCACCGAGGTGGTCGCGGAGGAAGTCGACCGGGCGCGCGGAGACGATCGCGATCCGCCGTACGACCGGGGCGAGCGCCTCGATCGCCGCCAGCACCTTCGGGGCGGGACGTACGGCGGTGGGATCGTCGTCGACCGGCGCCAGGGTGCCGTCGAAGTCGAAGAAGAGCACGGTCCCGGCCGCCCTCCCGGCGGTCGTCCGCCAGGCCTGGTCGGCGTCCAACGGGTTCCTCGGCTGCTGGTTGCCCAGATTCAACGGCGGCACGCGCGACAGCGTACCCCGGGCGGGGCGGCTCAATCCCCGGCCGAGAGGTGGCCTCCGGCCGGCGCCTCGGGGGGCGCGCGGTCGGGGTGCGACGGGCCCGACGGTCAGCGTTCGGCGGCTCCCCGTCCCCGCCGGCCGAACGGCACGACGGCGGCCTCCTGGCCGTGGTTGAGCAGGTAACCCTCGACGAACCCGCTGTTGCGGTCGCCGGTGCGGTCCTCGATCTCCTGCAGCTTGTTGACCAGGAATTCGGTCAGGGCGCTGACCTTGTTGTCGAGCCGGTCGTGCAGTTCGGCGACCACGGCCAGGATCACCGCGGTGCCGGCGCAGGTGAGCGCCACGAGGTTGACGAGCAGGGGAAGCTGCCCGCCGTTGACCGCCAGGGTCACCACGTTTCCGGTCACGCCCAGTGTCAGCGACACGGTGGCGATCACGACTGCCATCCACTTCAGGGTCATGGACAGACCCCTCCTTCTGTCCCGCAGGGCTGGGTTCGGCCTTGTCCCGTCCCCCCGCCGACGACGAGCCCAAGCAGTACGAGTACGGACGCTAGCGCGCCCGTTCCGGCCCCGGAGCGAAACGAATGAGTCTGACCTGCCGTTCTTTCGCCATCTGAGGAACTAGCTGGCCTGTTTACCTCGTTTTCGGACATGGACCGGGAGGGTGGGGCGATACGCGAGATATCTGATGGTTTCCCGGATGTGGAACTTCTCCGCGTCGGAGACGTCGGGGTCCACGAGCCGCCGCAGCAGCGCCTCCACGTCCGGGTCCATCGGCGGCGTGGCCGGGGTGCTGCGCGGGGCGGTCGCCCGTTCCCAGCCCAGCGCGGCGAAGGCGGTCGCCGGGTTGAGGCCGAGGCCCTCGCAGAACGCGACCACGCGTTCGGCCTCCGGGTCGCTCGCCCAGTCGCCCCGGACCCAGCGGTTGATGGTCTGCCGGGAGACGCCGGTGCGACGGGACACCTCGGTGCCGCTCCACGCCCGGGTGGCCCGGGCCTCTTCGAGCGCCCTCCGGACGAAGGTGGCGAAGGCGATCTTCCGTGCGTTGGCCGTCTCGGTCACCCGGTGACGGTACGGCCATCCGGCCACCGGCGCGTGTCCTGGCACGCTGTTGTCACGCGGACGTGACGTGTTTTTCGGGGTGCCGGTAAACGATCCGGCACCGCTTCTGAGGGGTGTCACCTGGGCAGAATAGATGCCCGTAGAGGTCGCCGTAAACGGACGAAAAGCTGATACTGTCACGCCCATGAGACAATCTACGGTGTGTCACGTGCATGAGACGATCAGTGCTCACATGCGTCACGCCCCCGGCGCGAGGGGGGTGTGGTGACCGAGCTAGCCACCCGTGCCCAGGCCTTCGGCCTGATCGCGGAGGGGGTGGCCACGGGCCTGAGCGCGCCATGGCGGCTCTACCTCGCCCGGGGCTGCCGTTACCTGTCACTCAGCGTCGGCGACCGTACCGAGTGGGACGCCTGGCGTACGCACCTCGGCTGCCCCGAGGTCAGCGTCCGCGTGTACGACGCCGGCGGGGAGATCCGCCGCTCCTCGGTGGCCGAGGTCGTCCTGGACGGCTGCCGGATCAGCGTCGAGCTGGTCGAGGAGGTCAGCACCGACGACCTGGACCGGCTCCTGGTCGCCGAGCCCACGCCGACCGAGCCGGAGGAGCGATGAAGCGGGACCCGCGGCGCACCGGAGCCGCCGGATGAGCCCCTTCCTCGCCGTCTTCCTCGTCCTCGTCCTCGGCGCCACGAGCTACGCCGCCGGGCGGCTGCACGGCCAGCTCAGCTACCGCATCGGCTACCGGTTCGGCTACCGGCAGGGCTACTTCGACGGCGACCGGGGGGCCTGGAACCGCCGTCGCCGTGACGCCCCGGCCGCCATCGCGTCCGCCCTGGCCGGCCCGTCGCCCGCCACCACCCGGGTCACCGGCACGGTGGTGCGGGCCGGCACCACGTACACCGGCTCGTCGTTCTCGACGCCGGTCGCCCCGGTCGCCGGGCGGCATCCGACCGGGACCCTGGTCCGGCGGACCGGTTGAACCCCGGTTGAACCCCGGTCGACGGGGAGCCCGAGGCCCCGTCGACCGGAACCAGGACGCGGTGCGTCGTCCGCGGCGGACACGCACCGTCGGGACCACGTCAGACCGGTGACGGTGGTTCCCGCCGGCCGGGGTGCGCGCAGGGGGCATGCATCCCGGCCGGATCCGCCGCCGGCCCGAGTTCACCCGCCGATCCCCGGAGATCCGCCGCCGGCCTCTAGCCGACGGGGTCCGACGCGGCTAGCGTCTAGGCATGGCACGGGGTTCTCCCGGGCCAGCCGGTCCGCCCGGATCTGCGACCTCGCGCACGGGGTTCCGCATCCGACCCCGTGTCCCCGGGCACCGGAGGAGGCGGAACACGGGTGGCGGGTGCCCATCCGTCGGAGCAGGCCTGTGACGACTCGCCGTACGCCCGCCGGGACCGACCAGACCCCGGCCGCGACTGCCACGACCCGCCGCGCCACCCGGAGCCGCCGCGGCGCGTCCGCCGCCCCGGTGGACACCGAGGAGCCCCGACCAGCGGGCCAGGCGTTCGTCCTGGACACCTCGGTGCTCCTGTCCGACCCGGCGGCCTTCCACCGATTCGCCGAGCACGAGGTGGTCCTGCCCCTCGTGGTCATCACCGAGTTGGAGGGCAAGCGGCACCATCCGGAGCTGGGCTGGTTCGCCCGGCAGTCCCTGCGCATGCTGGACGAGCTGCGGGTCCGGCACGGTCGGCTGGACCGCCCGGTGCCCGCCAACGACTCCGGCGGCACGCTGCGGGTGGAGCTCAACCATTCCGACGACGGCGTGCTGCCGCCGGGGTTCCGCACCGACTCCAACGACACCCGGATCCTCTCCGTGGCGCTGAACCTCGCCGCCGAGGGACGGGAGGTCACGCTGGTCAGCAAGGACATGCCGCTGCGGGTCAAGGCCGCCTCGGTGGGCCTGCGGGCGGACGAGTACCGGCACGGCCAGGCCAGCGACCCCACCTGGACCGGGATGGCCGAGTTGGAACTCGCCGAGGAGGAGATCGGCCGGCTCTACGCCGGTGAGGCGCTGGACCTGGACGCCGCCGCCGGGCTGCCCTGCCACACCGGCCTGGTGCTGCACTCGGGCCGGGGCTCCGCGCTCGGCCGGATGCTGCCCGACAAGACCGTACGGCTGGTCCGTGGCGACCGGGAGGCGTTCGGGCTGCACGGCCGCTCGGCCGAGCAGCGGATCGCGCTCGACCTGCTGCTGGACGAGTCGGTGGGCATCGTCTCGCTGGGCGGGCGGGCCGGCACCGGCAAGTCGGCGCTGGCCCTCTGCGCCGGGCTGGAGGCGGTGATGGAGCGCCGCCGGCACAAGAAGGTGGTGGTCTTCCGCCCGCTCTACGCCGTCGGCGGCCAGGAGCTGGGCTATCTGCCCGGCTCGGAGTCGGAGAAGATGTCGCCCTGGGCGCAGGCGGTCTTCGACACCCTCGGCGCGGTGGTGCACGAGAACGTGCTGGAGGAGGTCACCTCGCGGGGCCTGCTGGAGGTGCTGCCGCTGACGCACATCCGGGGCCGCAGCCTGCACGACGCCTTCGTGATCGTGGACGAGGCGCAGTCGCTGGAGCGCGGCGTGCTGCTCACGGTGCTCTCCCGGATCGGCCAGGGCTCCCGGGTGGTGCTCACCCACGACGTGGCCCAGCGGGACAATCTCCGCGTCGGCCGGCACGACGGGGTGACCGCCGTGATCGAGGCGCTCAAGGGCCATCCGCTCTTCGCCCACGTCACCCTCAGCCGTTCGGAGCGTTCGCCGATCGCCGCGATGGTGACGGATCTTCTGGAGGACATCCCGCAATGACGGTCGCTATGTAGGGGTTTGTCCGCATTCTCTTTGTGGCGCAGGTCACAATCGGCGCTCTTCGTTTCCCATCAGCCTCACCGTGCGCGATGGTGTCCCACGAGCGCCCACGTACCGAGAAGATCGTTGGTGATCGTTCGTCACGGGACACACCAGCATTCACCGGGGTACGTCGGCTGCGACCGGCACCGGGTCGGGGCGCTCGCGACGCGCGGACGCGACCCACCCGGGTCGCCGCCCCGCGCCGTGTCCTTGCACCCGACGAAGGGACCACTTCGTGAGTCGGCTGTGGAGCCGGTTCGGCGCCCGTACGGCCGCTGTCGCACTGCTCTCCGTGGGCGTTGCCGGCGGTGTCTACCTGGGTGAAGACCGCCAGACCCAGCAGCAGGGCCTGACCGCGCAGGTCGGTGCCGCTGTCGAGCAGGCCGAGTTCGAGTACCAGCGCGAGCGGCAGGCCGCCCAGCAGGTGCAGTCCGCGAAGCAGCGGACCGCCGAGTACCAGGCGAAGCTGCGCGCCGCCGCGGCTGCCAAGGAGGCCGCCAAGCGCGCCCGCGAGGCCGAGGCCGCCGCCGCGTCGCGGAAGAAGGCCCGCGAGGCCGCCGCCAAGGCCGCGGCCGAGAAGGCCGCCGAGAGCAAGCCGTACGACGGACCCATCCCGGCCTCCTGCGCCGAGTTCAGCGGCAACCGCGAGGTCGGCTGCGCGCTCATGGTGAAGGCGGGCTTCGGGATGGACCAGTTCCCGTGCCTGAACAAGCTCTGGGACAAGGAGAGCGGCTGGAACCACAAGGCCCGCAACCCGTCGTCGGGGGCGTACGGCATCCCGCAGTCGCTGCCGGGCAGCAAGATGGGCTCCGTCGCCGACGACTGGCAGACCAACCCGGCGACCCAGATCAAGTGGGGCCTCGGCTACATCGAGGGCCGCTACGGTTCGCCCTGCAAGGCCTGGGCCCATTCGCAGGACGTGGGCTGGTACTGATCGACCTTCGACGGCGGGGTGTGTGGGCGTCCACACACCCCGCCCTCGTCGTTCCGGGTACGGATCGCCGCAGAAGTGGCGGCTGCGCCCGACACCTGATAGCTCTTGACGGGTGACCCTGCACCCGGGAAGCGGCGACCCGCACCGGTTCGGCACCGAGGCGTTCTACGCCGCGCTCGGCCGGGCCTTCGTCGCCATGTGCGCGGTGGTGCCGTTCCTCTTCCTCATCGAGGCCCTCGACCAGGGACTCGCGGTCGGCCTCGACGCCACGGCCGGAATCATCCCGAAGCGCATCGACGGGCTCGACGGGGTCTTCTTCTCGCCGTTCCTGCACCACGGCTTCGACCACCTCTACAGCAACAGCATCCCGCTGATCCTGCTCGGCACCT
The DNA here is from genome assembly GCF_049847285.1 of Micromonospora sp. DT62. Classification (NCBI taxonomy): domain Bacteria; kingdom Bacillati; phylum Actinomycetota; class Actinomycetes; order Micromonosporales; family Micromonosporaceae; genus Micromonospora; species Micromonospora sp. DT62. The sequence continues at coordinate 37,824 of NZ_JBNCOB010000015.1, read as the reverse complement.
TCGTGCTCGCCGCCGGCGCCCGCCGCTTCCTCTGGTCGACGCTCGTCATCATCCTGGTCAGCGGGCTGGGGGTGTGGTTCACCGGCTCGTCGACCTCCGTGGTGGTCGGCGCGAGCGGGGTCATCTTCGGCTACCTGGGCATCCTGCTGACCCGGGGCATCGTCGAACGGAGCTGGTGGAACTTCGCGGTCTTCCTGCTCGTCGGCCTGCTCTACGGCTGGCAGCTGGTCGGCATCCTCCCCACCGACGAGCGGATCTCCTGGCAGGGGCACCTGTTCGGGCTGCTCGGCGGGGTGGTCGCCGCGATCATCTTCCGGCGCCGCCGGGGAGACCTGGGCGGCCCCCACCGCTCGGAGTCCACGCTCACCATGCCCTGAGCGTCGACGCGCCGGTGCCGTGCGGCCCGGTGGGACATGCTTGCCCCGGGCGCGCCGCCGGCCCTACCGTCGGGATCAGCACGCGTTGGTCCGTGAGCGGAAAGCGACGGTACGCACATGCGCGAGGTCGATGTCGCGGTGATCGGGGCCGGCCCCGCCGGACTGTTCGCGGCGTACTACGCCGGATTCCGAGGGCTCTCCGTCGCGGTCGTCGACGCGCTGCCCGAGCCCGGCGGCCAGATCACCGCCATGTACCCGGAGAAGCTGATCCACGACGTCGCCGGCTTCCCGGCGGTCAAGGGGCGGGACCTGGTGGCCAACCTCGTCGCCCAGGCAGCTCCCTTCGACCCGTGCTACCTGCTCGGCACCCGCGCCGAGAAGCTCTCGTACGCCGACGGGCAGCCGGTGCTCGGCCTCGCCGGGGGCGGGCAGCTGCGGTGCGGGGCGGTGATCGTCACCGGTGGGCTGGGCAGCTTCACGCCCCGCCCGCTGCCGGTGGCGGAGCACTTCGCCGGCGCCGGGATCGTCTACTTCGTACCGCAGCCGACGGAGCTGGCCGGCCGGGACGTGCTGATCGTCGGTGGCGGCGACTCCGCCTTCGACTGGGCGTCGACGCTCGAGCCGCTGGCCCGCTCGGTGACGGTGGTGCACCGGCGGGAGAAGTTCCGGGCGCACGCGGCCACCGTCGCCCGGGTGCTGGGGCTGCCGGTGCGCGTGATCGTCAACGCCGAGGTGACCAGGCTGCACGGCGACGGCACGGTCACCGGCGCCGAGATCACCGTACGCGGCGGCGCGGCGGAGCTGCTGCCGGTGGACACGGTGGTGGCCGCCCTCGGCTTCACCGCCGACCTCGGCCCGCTGGCCGAGTGGGGGCTGCGGCTGGACCGCCGGCACATCGTCGTCGACAGCGCGATGGCGACGAACCTGCCCCGGGTCTTCGCGGCGGGCGACATCACGGAGTACCCGGGCAAGGTGCGGCTGATCGCCACCGGCTTCGGCGAGGCCGCCACGGCGGTCAACAACGCGGCGGTGGCCATCGACCCGAGCGCGCACCTGTTCCCCGGGCACTCGTCCGACGGCACCTGACGCACCGCTGCCGTACGCCGCGACGGCCGCGACAAGCGCGAGCGCGGGGCGTTGTCGGCGCCGGCCGGGCTCCGGTCCGGCACGCCGCCCGGTACCGGCGGGCCACCGGTCCGGCACGCCCACCGGTGGCGACGTCAGCGGCCGGGGCGGGGCGGCGGGGCGAGGGCGGCGACTCCGACCGCGACCAGGGTCAGCGCCGCGCCGAGGAGGGTGACGGGCCCCGGGCGGGAGGCCGCCGTGGGCAGCAGCAGGTCCAGCAGTACGGCGCCGACGATCTGCCCGGCGATGGTGGACAGGCCGAGCAGCAGCACGCCGGTGAACCGGACGATCGCCGCGGCGATCGCGATGAACACGATCCCGATCGGGCCGCCCAGGTAGAGCCACGGCTCGGCCGGCGCGCCGCCCGCCGGCCAGCCCCGGAGCGCGACGTCGACGGCGAAGGCGACCAGCAGGGCCACCGTGCCGACGGAGAAGTTGACGAGCGTGGCGGTCAGCGCGCTGCCGGCGGCCATCCGTACCCGGCCGTTGACCGCCTGCTGCCAGGCGATGGCCACCCCGGCGAGCAGCGGCAGCAGGGCCAGCACGAGGGTGCCCGGGTCGCCGAGCCGGTCGCCGACGGCCAGCAGGACCGCGACCACGGTCAGCGCCGCGCCGGCCAGCCGCTGGCCGGTGACCGGCTGGCGACCGCCCGGACCGATCCCGGCCCGGTCGACGGCCAGGCTGCTGCCGGACTGGCCGGCGACCACCGCGACGGTGAAGACCGCCACGCCGAGGGTGCCGATGGTCAGCCCCTGGGCGGCGACCAGGAGCGCGCCGCACGCCCCGCCGAGGCAGTGCCACGGCCGCAACGTGCCGTCGGTGAGCGCGCCGCGCAGGGCGACCAGCCCCCGCCGCCCACCCGGGGTGGCGGGGACCAGCACCAGCAGCACCAGCAGGCCCACCCCGAACGAGACGACCGCGGCGGCGATCCCGTCGGCCAGGCGTACGCCCAACTCGCCGTTGATCCGGGACTGCACGGCCACGGCCAGCCCGGAGGCGGTCGCGAGGCCCACGCCGGTGATCCGGCGGGCCGCCGACGTGGCTGGAGTGGCCAGCGTCCCGGCGAGGCTCACTCCTGCTCGGCCAGCGGGCGGCCGTCGAAGTCGACGGCCGAGTAGAGCGCGAGCTTCTCCAGCCGGTGGTACGAGTCGATCACCCGGATCGTGCCGCTCTTCGAGCGCATGACGATCGACTGCGTGTACGCGCCACCGGCCCGGTAGCGGACGCCCCGCAGCAGGTCGCCGGAGGTGACGCCGGTGGCCACGAAGAAGCAGTTGTCCCCGGTGACGAGGTCGTCGGTCGTCAGCACCCGGTCCAGGTCGTGCCCGGCGGCGAGCGCCTTCTCCCGCTCCTCGGCGTCGCGCGGCCAGAGCTTGGCCTGCATCGCCCCGCCCATGCACTTCAGCGCGCACGCGGAGATGATGCCCTCCGGGGTGCCGCCGATGCCCATCAGCACGTCGACGTCGGACTCGCCCCGGGCCGCCGCGATGGAGCCGGCGATGTCGCCGTCGGAGATGAACCGGATGCCCGCCCCGACCCGGCGGATCTGCGTGACCAGGTCGTCGTGGCGGCTGCGGTCCAGCACGCAGACCGTGACCTCGGAGACGTCGGTGCCCTTGACCTTGGCGATCCGGCGCAGGTTCTCGGCCACCCCGGCGTTGATGTCCACCACCTCGGCGTACGCCGGGCCGACGGCGAGCTTCTCCATGTAGAAGACCGCGCTCGGGTCGAACATCGCGCCCCGCTCGGAGACGGCGAGCACCGCCACCGCGTTCGGCATGCCCTTGCTCATCAGCGTGGTGCCGTCGACCGGGTCGACGGCGACGTCCACCTCCGGGCCGGTGCCGTCGCCGACGTGCTCGCCGTTGAAGAGCATCGGGGCGTTGTCCTTCTCACCCTCGCCGATCACCACGACGCCCCGCATGGGGATCGAGTTGATCAGCTTGCGCATCGCGTCGACGGCGGCTCCGTCGCCGCCCTCCTTGTCGCCCCGACCGACCCAGCGACCGGCGGCCATCGCCGCGGCCTCGGTGACCCGGACCAGGTCGAGGGCGAGGTTGCGGTCGAGATCCTGTGGGATCCGCGTCCTGGTGTTCGTCATGACGGCTCCTCCTCGCGACGTTGCGGGGCGGCAGGGTGCGGCGTCGCCGCTGCCGGGTTTGTCGCTGATCCTCACACGATCGCTCACCCGGCGCGGGGTCGGGGCGGTGATGGCCCGGATACGGCCGGTCGGGAGGCTGCGAAGATGGTGGGGTGGAAGCCGCACAGCCTGCCGATCGCGTACCCGCCGACTCGACGCCGCCGGACGGCCAGCCGCCGGTCGCCCCGACCCGGGCCGCCGCCGTACCGGAAGGGGAGCAGGCGCTGGTCGAACCCGCCGGCGCCTCTGGGGCAGCCCCGCCCGACGGCGGGGCGGAGACGGGCGAGCAGCCCGCGCCGCCGCCGGCGGTCGACACCCGCAAGTCCGAGCGCTCGCCGAAGGACATGGCGATCTCGCTGCTCGTGCTGCTGATCCCGATCGCCCTGCTGCTCGCCTTCTACCGGGGCTTCCTCGGCGGCGACCAGCCGACGACCGTCGACCCGGCGCCCGCCCTCGAATCGGCGCGGGCCGCCAACGCCTTCCCGGTCAGCGAGCCGGCGGAGCTGGGCGACGGCTGGCGCACGGTCAGCGCGAACTTCCAGACCGTCGAAGGCGGGTCGAGCCTCCGCCTCGGCTATCTCACCCCGGAGGGGCGGGCCGCCCAGTTGGTGCAGAGCAGCGTGCCTCCGGAGCGGCTGCTGCCCGCCGAGCTGACCGCCGAGGGGCAACCGCAGGGCCAGACGGACCTGGGCGGGCGTTCCTGGCAGCGGTACACCGCCCGCGGCAACGAACAGGCCCTGGTCCTGCTCGAACCGAACCGGACCGTGATCGTGGTCGGCGACGCCCGGGACAACGAACTGCGGCACCTGGCCTCGGCGATCCGGTAGCCCGCTCCCACGACTGCCCCCTGGGTGTCGGTCGGATCGGCTACGCTGCCCCGGCTCACTGCCCGGCGGCTGAAGTCCGCCAGGTGCTCATCGTTTCGTGAAGAGAGACAACTGACTGTGAACATTCGACGGTGGAGCGTCGGCGTGCTCGCCGCCACCCTGCTCGTTCCCGGCCTGACCGCCTGCAAGTCGGACGATCCCGCGCCGACCGCCGCCGGCTCGGCAGCGTCGGCCGTGCCCGCCGACCCCAAGGAGGCGCTGCTCGCCTCCACCAAGGAGATCGAGAAGGGCAACTTCACCTTCACGCTGGCCGGTGCGGGGCTGACCGGCAAGGGCCTGGTGCACAAGCCCAGCAACAGCGCCCAGTTCAGCATGAAGTTCGACGACGAGTCCGGCGGCATGTCGATGGGCATGGAGCTGATCTACATCGAGCCGGAGAGCTGGGTGATGCTCGACCTCGGCGAGCTGGGCGCCATGATCCCGGGCGCGGAGAAGTGGAAGGGCAAGTACCAGCACCTCGACCAGTCCAAGGTCAAGGGCGCCGGCGAGCTCAGCCGCTACATGGAGGAAGTCGACCCGGCCGGCAGCGCGAAGCTGACCAAGGGCATCACCGAGGTGCAGAAGACCGCCGAGGGCAGCTACACCGGCAAGCTCGACGTGTCCGCCGCGGGCGACGCCGCCACCCTGGACGCCGACCTGGTCAAGGCCCTCGGCGCGCAGGCCAAGGCGCTGCCCTTCACCGCCAAGCTGGACGCGGAGGGCCGGCTCACCGAGCTGGTCATCTCCGTCCCGGGCGCCGGCGAGACCAAGGCGCACGACATCAAGGTCACGTACGCGGACTACGGCAGCGCCACCGCCGCGCAGAAGCCGCCGGCGGACAAGGTGGTCGAGGCGTCCCCCGAGACGTACGAGATGTTCAAGAAGTAACAGCGACACACGGAAACGGGGCGGCTCCGGCCGCCCCGTTTCCGCGTTCCGGGGTCACCCGTCCGGGGCAACCGGACATCCCGGTGATTGTGCGACGCGGCGACAGGGAACAGGAGTGGGGCGGACCCGGACCGGTCGCCCCCGGCAGCCGGCCTCAGGGGGTTCGCGCGGCGCAGCCGACGTGGTGCGTCGCCCGGTTTCCGGCCGCCGCCAGGTGCGTCGGGTGACCCATGTGGGAGACACGTATGACTGTTCGACGCCTGAGCGCCGGCCTGGTGGCCGCCGCCCTCTTCACTCCCGGCCTGGCCGCCTGCAACTCCGCCGGGACCCCCACGGCGGGCTCGTCCGCCTCCCCGACCGTCTCGGCGTCCGGCACGCCCGCGCCCTCCGGCAGCGCGGCCCCGGCGGCCGGTGACGCCAAGCAGGCGCTGCTGGCCTCCACCCGTGAGATCAGCAACGGCAACTTCCGGTTCACCATGTCCGGCGTCGGCTCGACGGCCGAGGGGCGGGTCCACGAGCCCACCCAGAGCGCCGAGATGCGGGTGACGATCGGCAAGCCGACCGACGACCTGTTCATGAAGCTCGACCTCGTCCACTACAAGCCGGACAGCTGGGTGAAGGTTGAACTCGGTGGCACGACCGCCAAGAGCGTGCCGGGCGTGCAGAAGCTCAACCTCGGCAAGTACCAGCACCTGGACCAGACCCGGATCAAGGGCAACCGCAACCTCGGCTTCGACTTCGACAAGGTCGACCCGGCCGGCAGCGAGGTGCTGACGCAGGGCATCACGGAGGTACGCCAGACCGGCGACGGCGCGTACGCCGGCACGATCGACGTGTCGAAGGCGGCCGAGGCGGGTTCGGTGGACCCGACGGTGATCACGGCCCTCGGGGCGCAGGCGAAGTCGGTGCCGTTCACCGCGAAGCTCGACCCGCAGGGCCGGCTCAGCGAGATGGTCATCCAGATCCCGGCCGCCGGCCAGACCAAGGCGCAGGACATCAAGATCACGTACTCGGACTACGGCAGCGCCACCGCCGCCCAGAAGCCCCCGGCGGACCAGGTCGTCGAGGCCCCCGCCGAGCTCTACAACCTCTTCAACTGACCCCACCCCCCGCCCGCGCTCCCGCCCGCGCCGATCATGCAGTTGTGGTGGGTGACACAAGGTGTAGAACGCCCTGTATCGCCCACCACAACTCCATGATCGCCGGGTGGGCCGGGGCCGGGGCCGGGGTTCGGGCGGGGGAGGTCAGGAGGTGGGGTCCTGGCGGGCGGCGTCTATGCGGGCGCGGGCACCGTCGAGCCAGCGCTGGCAGGTCTCGGCCAGCTTCTCGCCGCGCTCCCAGAGCGCCAGTGACTCCTCCAGCGTGGTGCCGCCGGTCTCCAGCCGCTCGACCACCGACGCCAGCTCGGCGCGGGCCTGCTCGTAGCTGAGCTGTTCGGCCTTCTTCTCGTCAGTCATCGCTGCCATCCCACCACATCGTGATCCCGTCGCCGTTCAGCCGTCGACCGCCGCGGCCGGCCCGCCGTCGTGTTTCCGCTTCCGTTCAGCGTCGACCGTCGCGGCCGGCCCGCCCTCGTGTGTTCCGCTCCCGTTCAGCCGTCGACCGTCGCCGCCAGCTCGCCCTCGGCGAGGCGTACCCGGAGCGGGTCGCCCTTGCCGACCTCGGACGCGGCGCGTACGACGTGACCGTCGGCGCGCTGGACGATCGCGTAGCCCCGGTCGAGGGTGGCGGCGGGGGAGAGGGCGCGCAGCCGGGCCAGGGTGTGCCGCAGGTCGTCGTCGGCAGCGGCGAGCCGGTGGTCCAGGCAGCGCCCGGCCCGCTGGCGCAGCCCGGTCAGGTCGGCGAGCCGCTGGTCGACCATCACCTGCGGGCGGGCCAGCACCGGTCGGGAGCGCAGGCCGTCGAGCCGGTGCGACTCGCGGTCCACCAGGTTGCGCACCGCACGTTCGAGGCGGTGCCGGGCCTGCCGGATGACGCGGACCTCCTCGGTGAGGTCCGGAACCACGCGCTTGGCAGCGTCGGTCGGCGTCGAGGCCCGTACGTCGGCGACGTAGTCGACCAGCGGCGCGTCGGTCTCGTGGCCGATCGCGCTGACCACCGGCGTGCGGCAGGCGAAGACGGCCCGGCAGAGCGCCTCGTCGGAGAAGGGCAGCAGGTCCTCGATGCCGCCCCCGCCCCGGGCGATGACGATCACGTCGACGGTCGGGTCGGCGTCCAGCACCTTGAGCGCGTCGACGATCTGCGGGACGGCGCTCGGCCCCTGCACGGCCACGTTGACCGTGCGGAACTCCACCGCCGGCCAGCGCCGGCGGGCGTTGGTCAGCACGTCCCGCTCGGCGGCCGAGGCGCGACCCGTGATCAACCCCACCCGGTTGGGCAGGAACGGCGGCCGGCGCTTGCGCGCCCGGTCGAACAGCCCCTCGGCCGCGAGCAGCTTCTTCAGCTTCTCCAGCCGGGCCAGCAGCTCGCCGAGGCCGACCTGCCGGATCTCGTCGGCGCGCAGGCTCAGCGTGCCCCGGGCCGCGTAGAACTCCGGCTTGGCGTGCAGCACCACCCGGGCGCCCTCGCGCAGCTCAGGGGCGCCGACGTCCAGGACGTCCCGGTTGGTGGTGACCGTCAGGCTCAGGTCGGCCGACGGGTCCCGCAGCGTGAGGAAGACGGTGCTGGCACCCGGCCGGCGGCTGATCTGCGCCACCTGCCCGTCCACCCACACCCAGCCCAGCCGGGCGATCCAGGCGCCGACCTTCTGGCTGACCACCCGGACCGGCCACGGCTCCTCGGACGTGCTCCGCTCCACCTCGCCTGTGCTCACCCGCCCACCCTACGGCCCGCCCCGGACAGTCCCGCGCGGCTCGGCCGGGGGCGGGCGGCGGGCGGCCGGCATCGCGCCGTGGTGGCGGTCGCGGCCCGTGTCGCCCTCCGGGGCGGCACGTACGATGGGCGGGTGACTCAGGCTGAAGTGACGTCCCGGACCGGCAAGCGCGTGATCCTGGCCAAGCCCCGCGGCTACTGCGCTGGCGTGGACCGCGCGGTGCAGACCGTGGAGGAGGCACTCAAGCTCTACGGCGCCCCGATCTACGTACGCAAGCAGATCGTGCACAACAAGCACGTCGTGCAGACGCTGGAGGCCCAGGGCGCGATCTTCGTGGAGGAGAACGAGGAGGTGCCGGAGGGCGCCACCGTCATCTTCTCCGCGCACGGGGTGGCCCCGGAGGTCTACGAGCAGGCCCGGACCCGCTCGCTGCGGGCGATCGACGCGACCTGCCCGCTGGTCACCAAGGTGCACCAGGAGGCGAAGCGGTTTGCCGCCGAGGACTACGACATCCTGCTCATCGGCCACGAGGGGCACGAGGAGGTCATCGGCACCTCCGGCGAGGCCCCCGAGCACATCCAGCTCGTGGACGGCCCGGAGGACGCCGACCGGATCACCGTCCGCGACCCGAACAAGGTCGTCTGGCTCTCCCAGACCACCCTCTCGGTCGACGAGACGCTGGAGACGGTGGCCCGGCTCAAGAAGCGGCTGCCCATGCTCCAGTCGCCGCCCAGCGACGACATCTGCTACGCCACCTCCAACCGGCAGCACGTGGTCAAGGAGATCGCGCCCGAGTGTGACGTGATGATCGTCGTCGGCTCGGCCAACTCCTCCAACTCCGTACGCCTCGTCGAGGTCGCCCTGGACGCCGGGGCACGCGCCGGTCACCTCGTCGACTTCGCGCACGAGATCGACGACGCGTGGCTGGAGGGAGCGCGCACGGTCGGCCTGACCTCGGGCGCCAGCGTTCCCGACCAACTCGTCCAGGAGGTCCTCGCCCACCTCGCCGCGCGTGGCTTCACCGACGTCGACGAGGTGGTGACCGCCAACGAGCGGTTGACCTTCTCGCTGCCGCAGGAGCTCAAGCGGGACATGAAGGCCGCCGCCGCGGCCCGTGGCTGACCGGCGGGAACGGTGGGCGGTCCCGCTGCGTCAGACCAGGGTATGAGGACTCTTCGGCTCGCCGTCTCCGCGCTGGCCGTCTGCGTGGCGCTGAGCGCCTGCGGCGGGCAGGACGGTACCGGCGACACCCCCACCCCGACCCCCACGGGAGCGCAGCCGGTGACCAGCCCGCCCAGCCCTGATCCAAGCAGCCCCGCGGTCCCGCCGACCCCCGGCGACCCGGTGGACCCGACGGGGCCGGCCCTGCCCCCGCCCACGAAGCCCAGCGGCGGGCCGACGAAGACGCCACCGGCCGGCGGCACCACCCTGACCGGGACCGTCACCTCCGGGGTGGAGCCCAACTGCCTGCTGCTCGACAACTACCTGCTGATCGGCGGCCCGCGGGACCTGCTGAAGGCGGGCGCCAAGGTCACGGTCACCGGCCGGGTCCAGCGCGACCTGCTCACGACCTGCCAGCAGGGCACGCCCTTCCTGGTCGAGACCGCCCGCCGGGGCTGACCGGTACCGCCTGCGAGGGCTGACCGGTACCGCCCGCCTGGGCTGACCGGACGACCGTCCGTCACCCGTGGGTGCGCGTGCCCACCGGGGGCGAGCGCGTCCGCCCGTGCCCGCGTCGGGCGTCCCGAGCCTCCTGCGTCGCGACGGAGGGGCGAGCGCGTCCGCTCGTGGCCGCGTCGGGCGTCCCGAGCCCGCTGGGTCGCGTCGGAGGTCACCGCAACGGGCGGAGCCCGCCCCCGGGTGGGGACGGGCTCCGGTGTTCCGGTGCGGGACGGGTCAGTTCACGGCGCCGATGGAGACGGCACCGCGGCCGACGACCGCGCCCTCAGTGGTCACCACGGACAGCTCACCGAAGAGCGCCCGACCGGCGACCGGGGTGGACTGGGCGGTCACCGTACCGGTGAGGGTGGCGGTGGCGCCGTGGGCCAGGTTGAGCGGGGTGGCGGGCGCCGCGAGAGTGCCCAGCGCCGCCGCGGAGAACGAGTCCCGGTAGTCGTAGGCGGTGCTGCCACCGGCTCCGTCCACCGCGTAGCCCTCGACGACCACCCGGTAGGTGCCCGCCGGCGGGTTGTTGATGGTCACGGCCTCCTCGGAGTCGCCGTCGGCGGCCCGACCGACCTCCGCAGTACCGCGGAAGACGTAGAGGTCGAGGTCGGCCGCGGCGCTGGCCGGGTTGCCGATCCGGGCGGTGAAGCGGGTCGCGCCCGCCGGCACCTCCACGGTGTACTCGTGCGACGTGCCCTCGGTGATGGTGGGCCGCTCAGCGTGGACGCTGGAGAGCGGGCCACCCTGACCGGTCACCGCGACCGGGCCGAAGGTGTTGGTCAGCGACCAGGTCACCGGGGTCGCCGCGCCGGCGGTGACCGACGGCAGCTCGACCACGGCCGGCTCGACCGCGACACCCTGCACCCGCGCCGTGAGCTGGAACGGGTTGTTCAGCGACGGCGAGGTCCGACGGGACTCCACCTCGATCTCCCAGACCCCGGCGATCGGGTTCTGGTAGTCGCGCTCCTGCGGCTTGCAGGCGTTGGCGTCGGAGAAGTTGGTGTAGCAGGCGAGGCTGGAGGTGCTCTCCACCGGGACGCCGTACGGGTTGAAGGCGATGAACCGGGTCTGCGAACCGGTGGCGATGCCCGACAGGTTCACCTGGAGGGCGCCCGTGCCCGGCGGAACCGTCACGAAGTACGAGGTGAAGCCGTTCCGGTCGACCGAGCCCTCGGTCGAGAAGGAGAAGTTCGGCTTCTTCACGTCGTTCGAGGCGACGATGACGGTGGAGACCTCGAAGTCGATCACCGAGGTGGCCGGGTCGTCGATCGTCATGATCGCGCCGTGCGCGCCGGCGGTGGCGGGCTTGGCGGTGATCGGGACGGTGACGGTCTTGTTCAGCGGGAGCGAGACGGTCTTCGGCGCCGTGAAGGTGCCGTCGTTGCCGCGCAGACCCACGTTGTGCTTCACGGTGCCGGCCGGCCCGCTGGTGCGGGTGACCTTGACCTGGTAGCTCTTCGACTGGCCGATCCGCTGCCCACCATCGGTGGAGGCGCAACGGTTGTAGAGGCCGGTGCCCAGGTTCGGGGTGCCCAGCTGACCGGACAGGACGGTGCAGACCGGGGCCTCGGAGGTGTAGGAGCGCGTCTCCACGCCCTTGCGCAGCAGCTTCCACGCGCCCGGCACGTTGAACATGCCGTAGCCCTGGCCGTACGTCGGGACGTCCTTGATCGGCTTGGCCGAGCTGTAGATCGCCCGGCGCAGCGCGGCCGGGGTGACGCCCTTGTCGGTCGCCTTGGCGGCCGACAGCAGCAGCGCGGCGGCGCCGGTGGCCTGCGGGGAGGCCATCGAGGTGCCGTTCAGCATCGCGTAGCCCGGGGGCAGCGGGTAGCCGGCCTCGGGGACCGCGTTGCCGGGCTGCCAGGTCGGGGCGGTGGAGATGGCCGAGCCGGGGGCGGCGATGTTCGGCTTGATGCCGCCGTCCTCACGCGGGCCCCGGGAGGAGAAGTTGAACAGCGCGTTCTTCGTCTTCACCGCGGAGCCGTAGTTGGCCAGCCAGGTGTCCTTGCTGATGCTCGCCGCGACGCTGACCACGTTGGCGGCCACCGACGGGTCGCCGATGGTGTTCAGGCCCGGGCCGGAGTTGCCGGCCGAGATGAACATCTGCACGCCGTAGGTGGTGATCAGGTTGTTGTACAGCTCGGCGCGGGCGTTGTTGCCGTCGTTCAGCGCCGGCAGACCGCCGATCGACATGTTGACCACGTCGACCTTGCGGTTGATCACCAGGTCGGCCATGCCGGTGGTGAGGGCGGCGTAGGTGCAGCCGCCACCCCACGAGCAGGCCCGGGCGGAGACCAGCTTGGCACCGGGCGCGGCACCGTCGAAGGCGCCGTTGCCGAGCATGTCGTTGGCGGCGGTGATGCCGGCGACGTGGGTGCCGTGGGTGCTCTCCACGATGCCGATGTTGACGTAGTCCACCAGGCCGGGACCGCCGAGAGGGGCGGTGTCCACGTCCTCGCGGTACTCGACCACGAACGGGATCCGCTCGACCACCGGGGTGGCCGGGTTGTCGGTGCCGAAGTGCCCGACGTCGAACTTCTCCTTGTACGGCCGCATCAGGGCGTCGTCGGTGAAGTCGTTGTTCTGGTTGACGTCCACCCAGATGTTGTGGGTGGCCGGGTCGTAGAGGATGCCGAACGTGTCGGTCCGGTCCCCGTCGCGGTTGACGTCACCCGCCGGGTCGCTGGCGGCCGTGATCGACTCGCTGAACCGGTTGAACCGGTAGGTGCCCGCCGGGGCCTTCCAGGTCGCGCCACCGGAGGTGAACGTCGGACCGGTCACCTCGGTGAGCATCGGGCGCCAGGTGGCGTCCTCGAACGGGTCCGTCGCGGTCACCCAGTCGACGATCTTCCGCTCGCCCGTGGTGGTCTTCTGCAGCGCCGGGTGACCGAGGTCCACACCGGAGTCCATGATGCCGATCGTGACGCCGCGGCCGTCCCACTGGGGGTTCTTGGCGACGAAGTCGACCGCGCCGATCTCGTTGGTCGGCATGTAGGGGTTGGCGGCCGGGGTGTCGGCCCCGGGGCCGGCCAGCGTCGTGGCCTGCTTCGCCGCCTTCTTGCCGGAGGGGGCGACCTCGGGCGTCGGGTCGGGCAGCTGGATGGTCTCGTCCAGGTCGACGGCGGAGACGCCGGGCAGCGTGGCCGCCTTGACCACCTTGGAGGTGGGGACCTTGGCCAGGACGTAGCCGATGCTGTCGTACCGCTCGGTGACGGCCGCGCCCAGGTTCTTGAGGTCGGCGGCGACGTCCTTCGCCTCGCCCTTCTTGGTGGCCACGATCAGGGTGACGGTCGGGGCCTTCTTCGCCTCCGCCTCGGCGAGCAGCTTGGCGTCGTGCGAGCCCAGCGCCTCCACAGGGGTGGCCTGGGATGCGTCGGGTGCGGCGGTGGGCGCGGCGCTCGCCGTGGCGGCACCGCCGGCCACGGTCACGGCGCTGGCCGCCACGACCGACGCGAAGAGCGCGGCGGAGGTCCGCCGGCTCAGGTTTCGGGGTTTGCTCACGTTCTCTTTCCTCCAGAGAACAGGGCCCTCAGATGCAGGGCACGCGTGAGGCGAATCCTTCGCGCTGCCGCTGGTCACTGTCACTACCGTGGAGTTCGTTGTGACCACTTCGTGACATGGGTGGGCGTCCATTGTCACATCGGCGATGATAGGTATCGGCCGTCAGTCCAGTGCCGACCGGCCGGTCGGCGCCCCGGCCTCGGCGTTTCCGAGCAGTTCCGGGGCCTGCGGCTGACGGGGCGCCAGCTCGACCTGCGCGGGCGCGGCCAGCTCCTGGTCGGAGACCCCCAGCTCGGCGAGCTTGCGGGCGCTGACCAGCACGCGCGCCTCCAAGGACCCCACAGCCCGGTTGTACGCGGTCACCGCGCCGCCGAGCGACGAGCCGAGCTTGCCGACGTGCTCACCCAGGGTCGACAGTCGCCCGTAGAGCTCCCGGGCCAGCGAGTGCACCGCGACCGCGTTGCGCGCCAGGGCCTCCTGCCGCCACGAGTAGGCGACCGTACGCAGCAGCGCGACCAGGGTGGCCGGGGTCGCCAGCACCACGTCGCGGGCGAACGCGTGCTCCAGCAGCGTCGGGTCGCGTTGCAGCGCGACGTCGAGGAACGGGTCGGCCGGCACGAAGAGCACCACGAACTCCGGCGTGCTGTCGAACGCGGCCCAGTAGGTCTTGGCGGCCAGCGCGTCGACGTGCGCGCGCAGGTGCTTCGCGTGCGCGTCGAGGTGGGTGTCGCGGCCCCGCTCGTCGCGGGCCTCCATCGCCGTCAGGTAGGCGTCGAACGGCGCCTTGGCGTCCACCACCACCGACCGGCCGCCGTGCAGCCGGACCACCAGGTCGGGACGGACCCCCTGGTGGTCGGTGGCGGCGGTGACCTGCTCGGAGAAGTCGCAGTGCTCCAGCATGCCGGCCGCCTCGACGATCCGGCGCAACTGGTGCTCGCCCCAGCGGCCGCGTACCTGGGGTGCCCGCAGCGCCGCCACCAGCTGCTTCGTCTCGGTACGCAGCTCGCCCGAGACCGTGCTCATCGCACGGACCTGCTCGCGCAGCTCGGCGTACGCGTCGACGCGGTCGTGCTCCAGCTCGGCGACCCGCTGCTCGTAGCGGCGCAGCGTGTCGTGCAGCGGCGCGACGGCGCGGGCCACCGCCTCCTGGGACTGCGCGGTGGCCTCGTAGCTCAGCGCCCGCATGGACTGTTCGAGCCGCCCTTCGCCCTCCCGGGTGGCCCGCAGCGTGGCGTCCAGCCGGGCGATCTCGGTCGCCGAGCGGGTCCGGGCGGCGTACCAACCCGCCGCGCCCCCGGCGGAGAGGCAGACGATCACCACGGCCAGCGTCGAGAAGTCCACCCCCCGGAGCTTGCCAGACCGGCGCGCCGCGCGCCGCCGTGCCGCTCTCGTCGCACCCGCCGCCTTTGTCGCGGATGGACGTTGTGGCCGATCGTGCCGAGCGGCGTGGCGAGGTGGGGCCGTTCCGGGGCAGACAGGAAGCGGTGACATGGCTCAGAGTGACGACAGGGCCTCGGAGGGAGACGGCATGGCTGGTCGGTTGCGTCCCGTACGGACACTCGTCGCGACGGCGGCGGGAGTCCTCCTCGCCGGCCTGGCCGCGCCGGTCGCGGTGGCCGCCGCGCCCCCCGGCGGCGTCGTCGGCTGGCGCGACCTCGGGACGCTGGGCGGCGCCTGGAGCGTCCCCGTCGGGCTCACCGACTCCGGGCTGGTCCTCGGCGACAGCCAGACCGCCGACGGCCGCATCCACGCGTTCGTGTGGCGGGACGGGACCCTGACCGACCTCGGCACGCTGGGCACGGACAGCCACGGCGCCGCCGTCAACGAGCGGGGCGTGGTGGTCGGCACCACCGTCCTGGCCGACGGGCGGACCAGGCCGTTCCGGTGGCGCGACGGCGTCATGACCGACCTCTCCGCCGTCCACGGGCCGTCCTCGGCCGTCGGCGTCAACGAGCGCGGCGAGGTGATCGGCACGAGACACACCGACGACAGCGGCCAGTACGGCCAGGCGTTCCGCTGGCGGAACGGGATCAGCACGGACCTGCCCGGTCGCGGTGGTGACACCCTCGCGGCGGCGATCAACGACCGCGGCGACGTCGTCGGCTTCACCAACAGCGCGGACGGGGCCAGCACCGAGGCGGCGCTGTGGCGCGACGGCAGGCTGGTCCGGTTGACGCCGCCGGCCAGCGCGACCAGCATGGCCACCGGCATCAACGACCGGGGCCAGGTGGTCGGCACCATGCGGGTCGACGGCTCCGGATGGCACGCCTTCCTGTGGTACGACGGTGTCTTCACGGACCTCGGCACCCTCGGCGGCACCGACAGCTACCCGGTGGGCGTCAACAGGCGTGGGCAGGTCGCCGGCAGCGCGCAGACCCCGACGGACATGCGCGCCGTGCGGTGGCACCACGGCGTCGTCACCGATCTGGGCACCCTCGGCGGCTCGTACAGCCAGGCCATGGCGATCAACGACGCCGGCACCGTGGTCGGTGAGGCGACCGTCGCCGGCGGCGCGAAGCACGGCGTGGCCTGGGCGCGGGGCCGCAGTGTCGACCTCGGCCCGCTGGATCTCAACCGCTCCGGCGGCCGGGTGGGCTTCGTCAACGACCGGGGGCTCGTCGCCGGCCAACTGGCCGCCACCGGCGGCGACGTGCACGCCGTCGTGTGGAACCTCGGCCGGCGACACTAGCCCGGCCCGCCCCTGCCCTCGCCCGGCCCGCCCCTGCCCTGGTCCGGCTGGGCCCGGCCCGGCTCGGAGCTGCCGGCCCTGTCTCCGGTCCGCGTCGCCGAGCTGCGTCGATCGGAGGCGTGGCGCTGGCCTGGCCTGGGTAACGTCGCAGACATGAGATATCTGCCGCTGCTCATCCTCGTGGTGCTGCTGGTGGGTGCGGTCGTCTGGTGGCGTCAGGAGAGCACCGCCCGGGCGGAGCGTCGCCTCGCCGACGCGCGGGCCGACGCCCAGCGCTGGTACGAGCGGCTCGGCGGCCAGGTGATGAACCTGCACGGCGACCATCCGGCCGTGCGCCAGGCGCTGGTCGACGCCGGGGAGCGTTACAACGCGGCCGGCAGCCAGCTGGAGCAGGCCCGCAGCGTCGAGCAGTACCGCCTGGCCCGGGAGACCGCGCTGGAGGGGCTGACCTACGCCCGGGCGGCCCGGGTGGCGCTCGGCATCGATCCCGGCCCCGAGCTGCCCCCGCTGGCCGCCGCGCAGGGCGCCGGGCAGCTCACCCGGGAGCGTCAGGTCGACGTGCAGGGGCAGACCTTCAAGGCCGGCCCGCAGCCCGGCCGCGACACCCCCTACTTCTACCCGGGCGGGCGCTACCAGGGCCGGCCGGTGCCGGCGGGCTGGTACTCCACCCCCTGGTGGAAGACCGCGCTGGGCGCCGGCGCGGGTGTCCTCGGCGGCATGCTGATCGCCGACGCGCTCTTCTCGCCCGGCTTCGGCGACCCCGGGTACGGCTACGAGGCCGGCTACCAGGAGGGCTTCGGCGACGGCACCGGATTCGGCGAGCAGGGCGGCGAGGCCGGCGGCGGAGACTTCGGGGGTGGCGACTTCGGCGGCGGCGACTTCGGCGGCGGAGATTTCGGAGGCGGTGACTTCGGCGGCGGAGACTGGTAGGGCCGACACCGACGGCACGACCGACACCGACGGCGCGGGCCGGCTCGGTGGTGCCGTGGAGGAAGGGCACCCTCCGCTGCGGGAAGGTGCCCTTCCTCGCTGCTCAGCCCGTGTTGCGCATGCCGGCGGCGATGCCGTTGACCGTGGTCAGTAGCGCCCGCTCCAGCGCCGTGCCGTCGCTCGGCGCACGCCGGCCACCCGGCGCCGTGGCCACCGCCCGGCCCGCCGCCCCGGACTCCCGGTACTGGCGCAGCAGGGCGACCTGGAGGTGGTGCAGCGGCTCCAGGTACGTGTCGCGGACGGCCAGGGTGCGCTGGAGCACCGGGGAGTTCTCCAGCAGGGCCGGCGAGGAGGTCACCGCCAGCACCTCCTGCTTGGTCAGCTCGTACTCCTGCTCGATCTTGTGGAAGATCGGGTGCAGCTTCTTCGGCACCAGCGTCTCGACGTACCGGCGGGCGATGCTCAGGTCGGTCTTGGTGAGCATCATCTCGACGTTCGACAGGAACGTGCGGAAGAAGTGCCAGTTGCGGTGCATCTCGGCCAGCACGTCCTCCAGCCCCGCCTCCCGGGCCGCGGCCAGCCCGGAACCGACCCCGAACCAGCCGGGCACGATCTGCCGGGTCTGGGTCCAGCCGAACACCCACGGGATGGCGCGCAACCCAGCGAGCCCGGCCCCGGTGTTCGGCCGCTTCGCCGGCCGGGAGCCGATGTTCAGCGCGCCGAGCAGCTCCGTCGGCGTCGACGCCCAGAAGTACGCGGGCAGGTCCGGGTCCTCGACCAACGACCGGTACGACCGGAAGGCCGAGTCGGAGACCAGCTCCATGGTGGCGTCCCAGCGTTCCAGCATCTCGGCGGGCTGCCGGGGCGCGGTGTGCAGCAGGGTGGCCTGGAGCACCGCGGCCAGGGTCAGCTCCAGGTTCTCCCGCGCCAGCGACGGCAGCGAGTACTTGTCGGAGATGACCTCGCCCTGCTCGGTGACCTTGATCGCGCCGTCCAGGGTGCCGTACGGCTGGGCCAGGATCGCCTCGTGCGTGGGCCCGCCGCCGCGACCCACCGTGCCGCCGCGACCGTGGAAGAGCCGCAGGTGTACGCCGTGCCGGGCCGCCACGTCGCGCAGCGCGCGCTGGGCCCGGTGGATGGACCACTGGCTGGTGGTGATGCCGGCCTCCTTGTTGGAGTCGGAGTAGCCCAGCATCACCTCCTGCACGTCGCCGCGCGCCGCCACCAGGGCCCGGTACGCCGGCAGCGAGAGCAGTTCGTCGAGCAGTTCGCCGCCGGTGTTCAGCTCGGCCGGGGTCTCCAGCAGCGGCACGAAGCCGATCCGGGAGCGGCCGCTGTGCACGTCGACCAGGCCGGCCTCGCGCGCCAGCACCACGGCGGCGAGCACGTCGTCCACGCCGAGCGTCATCGAGACGATGTACGACTCGATGACCTCGTTGCCGAACCGGTCCTGCGCCTCGCGGATGGTGCCGAACACGTCGAACGTCTTGCGGGTCGCCTCGGTCAGCGGGGTGTCCAGGGTGGAGAGCGGCCGGCGGCCGGTCAGCTCGTCGGCGAGCAGCTTCGTGCGTTCCTGCCGGCTCAGCGACGGGTAGTCGGAGACCTCGCCGACGGCCGCGTAGAGCTGGGCAAGCACCGCGTGGTGCGCCTCGGCGTGCTCCCGGACGTCCATGGTCGCCAGGTGCAGCCCGAACGCCGAGACCGTACGGATGGTCGAGGCGAGCCGGCCCACGGCGGTGAGCTGGCCGGCGTTGCGGGCCAGCGAGGCGCGCAGCAGCTCCAGGTCGGCGACCAGCTCGGCGGAGCCGCGGTAGTCCCGCCCGGGCACGTGCGCGGTGCCCTGGCGCAGCCGCTGCCGGGTGTTGGCCAGCTTCGCCTTCACGCAGCGGGCCTTGAGCCGGTAGGGCTCCTCGGCGTTGACCCGGCGGAACCGGGCCGCCACCTCGGGCAGCGCGTCCAGGTCGGTGGCGAGGCTCGCGGAGAGGTCGAGCGACACCCCGCGCAGCCGCCGGGACACTGACACCTCGTCGATCAGGTGGTCCATCGCCTTCTCGGTGGCCGCGATGCCGTGCTCGTGCTGGATGGTCAGCACCTCGCGGGTCACGGCCGGCGTGACGAACGGGTTGCCGTCGCGGTCGCCGCCGATCCAGGTGCCGAAGGACAACGGCCGGGCGGTCGGGGAGGTCTCCACGCCGAGGGTGCGCAGCGTGTCGGCGAGGTCGTCGAGGACCTGCGGGGCGGCCTCGGCGTACAGGTCGCGCAGGTAGTAGATGGCGTTGCGGGCCTCGTCGGTCGGGTCCGGCCGGTCCAGCCGCAGCTCGTCGGTCTGCCACATCAGGTCGAGCAGTTCGGCGAGGCGGCGGTTGGCCGGGCCCTCGTCGCTGGCGCCGTAGAGGATCGCGTTCGCGGTCTCGGTGTCGAGCTCGTCGGCGATGGCGCGCAGCTTGGACAGGATCGACCGGCGGGCCGCCTCGGTCGGGTGGGCGGTGAAGACGGGCCGTACCGCCAGCCGCCGGGCCGCCGCGGCGATCTCCTCGGCCGGCACCCCGCGCTCGGCGATCATCTTGGCCGCCTGGTCCAGCCAGCCGCCCTGCACCGCCCGGCGGCGCCGCAGCTCCCGGGCCCGGTGCACCTGCTCCGTGATGTTGGCCAGGTGGAAGTAGGTGGAGAAGGCGCGGGCCAGCTTGGTGCCGGTGGTGACGTCCAGGCCGGCGAGGCGCTGCGCGGCGGTGGGCGCGTCGGAGCGCACCTGGGCGCGGATCTCCTCGACGAGGTCGAGCAGCGGCCGGCCCTCCTGGCGGGCGAGGGTCTGCCCGAGCAGGGTGCCGAGGCGGCGGATGTCGGCCCGCAGGGCGGCGTCGGGGCCGTCGTGGTCGTGCTGGTCGGTCACGATGCGCTCCTTACGCGAGTACGAAGGACAGCGCTGTCCGACTCCCTGGATCGTATCCGCGTCCCCCGCCGGGAAGGAGGGGACCCTTGCAATCGTCTGCGGTAGGGGAAGGTTCCCTTCCTGACATCTCAGCCGGCGCGGGGCGCGTCTTCGCTGGTGGGGCCGGGTGCGGTGCGTCGGCCGGCGCGACGGCGGGCCTGGAACGGGGTGGCGCTGAGCACACCCACCACGCCCAGCGACGTCCAGATGGTGAGCCCGGCGATCGGCCAGCCGGTCGACCGGCGGTCGAAGTAGACGACGGACTTGAGCAGGTCGGTGGCGTTTCCCGGCCCGGCCGGTGCCGCCGGTGCCGCGTCGATCAGGTGAGCTGGCAGCGGCCCGCGCTGTAGTGGGCGACCGCCGCCATGATCTCCGCCTCGGACCGGTCCGCGAAGTTGAGCGTGGCGACCAGCCCCGAGCCGTAGAAGGCGCTCAGGGCCGCGCTGTCGAGCGCCGTGAACGCCCCGAGGTGCTGGAGCGCCCGCGCGTCGCGTGGCGTGACCACCAGCATCTTCTCCAGGCTCCACCGACGCCGGGAGATCCGCGCGACGCCCTCCCACGGCAGCCAGATCGCCTGGCCCCGGGTCGGCCGGGTGCGGATCCAGAGCCCGGCCGGGCCGAGCGCCAGCACCGGGCCGCCGGAACCGATCAGCCAGAGCTGGATCCCCAGCGGCAGGGCGACCAGGGCCAGCAGGCAGCCCACCACGCCGAGGATGGCGACCACGGACTGGGAGCGCAGCTGCGGATCGGCCGAGTTCGCCATGCCGAGACCGGCGCAGCAGGCGATCGGGAGGATGAGGAGCAGCACCACCCCCGTCATCAGCAGGCCGCGTTTCGCGACGTTGGGCCGTACCACGAAGGGCTGGTCCTCCGGGATGCGCCGGGTCACCGGCGGCGGCACGGGGGCTCCCCACGGGCCGCCGTGCGGTGGGCCGTGGTGGAAGGGCTGCGGCGGATGTCCGGCGGGGGTGCTCACGCGGCCTCCGATACTCGATCAACTTCGGCGGGGCCAGCCTAGAGGCCGTCCGCCAGCATCCCGGCGGGTCGGACCAGCGGAAAACCGGTGGAGCCGGTCGGTAGCGTCCGATCATGACGTCGCCCAACTATCCCCCCAAGCCCCGACCGGGAGACCGGGTCGCGGTCGTCTCGCCGTCCGCCGGCCTGCCGGCCCTCTTCCCCCACGTGTACGAGTTGGGGCTGCGCCGGCTGCGCGAGGAGTTCGGCCTGGAGCCGGTGGAGTATCCGACCACCCGGGTACTCGGCGCCGACCCGCGCGACCGGGCCCGGGACCTGACCGCCGCCTTCGCCGACCCGACGATCGCCGCCGTGCTCGCCACGGTGGGCGGGGACGACCTGATCACGGTCATCCCGCACCTGGACGACGCCGTGCTGCGGGCCAACCCGAAGCCGTACTTCGGCTACTCCGACAACACCAACGTCCTCAACCACCTGTACCGGCTGGGCGTCGTGTCGTACCACGGCGGGTCGGTGCTCGTGCACCTCGGCCGGCCGGGCAGCCCGCACCCGCTGACCTTCGACTCGCTGCGCGCGGCCCTCTTCACCTCCGGCTGGTACGACCTCACGCCCGCGCCGCAGTGGGGCGACCGGCCGAACGACTGGCAGGACCCGGCGACGCTGGCCGACGAGCCGGAGATGCTCCCGGGCGAGGGCTGGCGCTGGCAGGGGCCGTCGACGGTGGTCGAGGGGCGCACCTGGGGCGGCAACCTGGAGATCCTGCACTGGCTGCTGGCCGCCGACCGGGTCCCTGACGCCGGAGACCTGGCCGGGTCGGTGCTGATGGTCGAGACCTCCGAGGAACTGCCCTCGGCCACCGAGGTGTTCCGGATCCTGCGCAACATGGGGGAGCGCGGTCTGCTCGCCGGCTTCCCGGCGGTCCTCGTCGGCCGGCCGAAGGCGTGGGACTTCACCCGGCAGCACACCCCCGACGAGCGGCGGGACTGGGCGGAAGCGCAGCGGGCGGCGGTCACCCGGGCGCTCGCCGCCTACCGCCCCGACGCGGTGGTGGTCTTCGACGTCGACCTCGGCCACACCGACCCGCAGCTCATCGTCCCGTACGGCGGCGAGATCCGGATCGACGCGACCACCCGACAAGTCTCGGTCCGCTACTGACCCACCCCACCCGCCCGCTTTCGCGTGGGAAGCGCCCCGTTTTCGCGTGGGGAGCGCCCCGCCGTCGGGCGGGGAGCGCTCGGCTGTCGGGCCTTGACGTGCGAGCCCGGCTGTCGGGCCTTGACGTGCGAGCGCCCGGCCCGCCCCTCCGCTCGCGTGCGAGCGCCCTGGTGCCGCGCCTTGGCGTGCGCGCGTGCGAGCGCCCTGGTGATCAGGACGCCATGGACGTTAACTGACCGTTTTAAGGTCCATAGCGTCCTGATCACCGTTGGCTGGGTCGTCGTCAAACGCGGCGTTCCTGGATTGCGTCAGCTACCAGCCGGACAATCCGGGCGGGGTGCCGCAGTACGTCGTCCGCCGTGAAGCGCAGCACCAACCAGCCCGCCGCGCGTAGTGCGTTGAGCCGAGCTACGTCCCGCTGGAAGTGGGTGCGTTCCCGGTGGTGGTCACCTTCGTACTCGATGGCGATTCGCCACCGGGGGTAGGCGAGGTCGACGCGGCCGAGGAAGACGCGACCTCGGTGCGGGTGGGTGCCGTACACGTCGTGCTGCGCGGTCAGGGGTGGCAGACCGGCGTCGTGCAGGACGAGCCGGAGCCGGGTCTCCATGGGGGACTCGCTCAGCGGCTCGGCCAGCGTGAGCACCTCCCGCAGTTGGGCGGTGCCGGGCCAGCCGTTGTGCGTGTCCAGGTGGCTGCCCAACGCCGGGAGCTTGACCATCCGCTGATGCAGCAGCGCGTCCACCGCGACGAGCGCGTCCGTCCGGGGCAACTGCCGCCCGAGGTCGAAGGCCGTGCGGACGCCGGTGGTGACCGGCAAGCCGGCGAAGCGGGTGATCTCCCGGGCGGAGAACGACCGTTGGTCGACCGACACACGCCGAGTGGAGCGTCGGCGGGCCGTCGCCGGAAGCGTGACGAAGACCGGGCTCGCGCGTGGGAGGAGGTCCACGCTCCACAGGAATGCCGCACTGAGACCGCTGACGGCGGCCCCCGCCGGCAGGGTGAGGGCAACGGCGTCGCACCACATCCGGTGGTCGTTCTCACGGTGACCGTCGACGTGGACGTAGATGTCGGGCAGCAGCCGGCGCCAGGACGGCCCACGCAGCATCCGCCACGTGACGAGGCCGGCGGCGACGGCCCGACTGCCGGAGAACGGGAGGAACGCCAACTCTCTGGGGACGCGCGGTGCCCGTGACATCCTGGCAGCCTGCCGTTACAGCCCGCCCGCGTGCCGACCCGAAGGTTGATCCCGGGGTGTCGGCGTGGCCCTCGGTCGCCGATCAGGTGGGATTGAGGACCGCGAACGCCCGTACCGGGAAGGTGCCCATGCCGGCCACCATCGGTGGGGCGGCCGTGAACCGGAAGCCGGTCGGGGGCAGCGCGTCGAGCCCGGTCAGGTGCTCCACGATCGGGACGCCGGCGGCCAGCAGGGCGCTGTGCGCCGGTCGCTCGCCGGCCGCCGCCGGGCTCATGTCGTCGATGTTGATCGAGTCGATGCCGACCAGGGCGGCGCCCGCGTCGACCAGGGCCCGGGCGCCGTCGCCGGTGAGGTAGGGCGCCTCCGGCGCGCCGTACCGGTCCGTGCCGAAGTGCGCCGACCAGCCCGTGTGCAGCAGCACCGCGTGCCCGGCGACGTCGTACGACGCCAGCAGCAGCCGGTCCACCGCGCGGGTGCCGGCCGGCACCCGGACCACGACGCCGGGCAGGTCGGCGAGGCGGTCCAGCGGGGTGCCGGCGAGGTCGGCGCCCCCGGCGAAGCGGTGGGCGGGCGTGTCCAGGTACGTGCCGGTGTTGGCGATCATGTCGATGCGCCCCACCTGGAACTCGGTGCCGGGGGCGTAGTTGGCGCGGGACGCCTCCCGGGTCAGCCACTCGGTGATCCGTGGCGCCGGCCAGCCCGGCAGGGTGGTCATGCCGTCGGTGACCACGTGGCTCAGCTCGACCAGCCGCCGCCGGGAACTGTCGTCCGGGCCGGCCCCGGCGGCCACACCCCGGCCGCCCTTGTGCGGCTCCTCGACGATCGTCCGGCCGGTGATGCGTACCTCGGCCACCATCAGCAGCCCGAGGTGCCGGACGAACAGCGCCGCCAGTTCGTCGTCGGCGATGTCGCGGCCGGGAATGTCCAGACGGAACCCGTCCGTCCGCAGCCCGCCGCCGTTGGCGAAGGTGACCTCCGCGTCGAACTGTGCCCGCCACTGGTTGCCCATCAGCGCAGCCGATCACGGCCGGCCATTCCCGTCAAGATCCTTCGAACGGGCCGCCCCGCGCCCACCGGAGTGCCGTACAGGGGGGTGTACGGCACCACCGGCGGGCGGCGACGGCGCCTTGCCGTCGCCGAGGTCGCAGCCGGTTGGAGCTGCGGGCCTCCCCGAACAGGTCCGCGCACCCCGCGACCGCCGATCCGGCGGCTCGATCCCGGCTGACGGATTCCATCTTCGGCCGCCGGGCGGTCCGGGTCTTGAACATTGATGCTCGATTGACCGCCAACTCAGAACCCGCGCCCCGACCCGCCCGACCCTGGCCCGAACGCAGGGACAGCGGGTGGGGGGTGAAGGCGGGGTCAGGGCCGTCGGGGTTGGGTGAGGAGTCGGCGCAGGTGGGCCGGGGGGTGGCCGACGTGGTCCCGGACCACCCGGGTGAGGTGGGCCTGGTCGGCGAAGCCGTGCTCCGCCGCCACCGCGCGCAGCGGCCGCTCGTCCGACTCGGCGAGGGTGTCCAGCACCGCCCGGACCCGCAGCCGGTTCCGGTAGGCGGTGAGGCTGCTGCCGGTGACCCGGTGGAACACCCGGCTCAGGTGGTGCGGGGAGGCGCCCACCTCGCGGGCCACCTCGTCGAGGCTGAGCGAGTAGTCGCCGGCGGTGAGCACCTCGCGGGCCCGGTCGGCCAGGCGACGGTGGGCGGCCTGGGTGGCGGGCCGTCGGCTGACCGCGCGTGCCAGGTCCGTCCCCGGCTCGTCCCGGGCACCGGTACGGCTGAGCACCCCGTCGAGGAAGCGGTGCAGCCGTTCCGTCATCTCGAAGTGGTCCAGTCCCCGCCGGAACTCCGCGATGAGCATCCGGTGTGCCAGGTCGAGCGACGCGTCCGAGGTGCCCTCCCAGCCGGCGGTCTCCAGCCAGCGCGCCCCGTCCGGGCGCCCGGCCAGCACCCTCGGGTCGACCTGCACGCAGGTGTACGAGTCGCCGCAGCCCAGCGGGTGGGACACGGACATCTCGTCGCCGGGCCGGGTGATCAGCACGGAGGTGGCGTCCGAGAAGGTCGTACGACCGTTGAGCCGCCGCCGGTAGGCCCCCGACCGCCCGAGGATGAGGTTGTGGAACCTCTCGGCGGTGGGCTCGGTCCAGCCGTGGCTCTCGACGATGCAGCGCACCTCGTAGATCAGGATGCCTTCCGGGTGACCCAGCACCCGCCACCGGCCGGGCGTGGTCTTCCGGCGTGGATCGCTGCCGATTCCCTCAGGCATCCGTTCTCCCCCCGGGTGGCCCTGCGCGGATTGTCGACCATCCAACCTACGCGGGGGTGGTTCGTCCGACCGGAGAGATAGTGTCGACCGGTGGCCCCCCGTCCAGCCGGACGAGGGGTGATCGTCATGTCCTCCCGCTGGAAGTGATCTCATGCTCACCGGTCTGTTCTCCGCCGCCCTGGCCGACCCGGGGCTGGCCCGGGCACGTGACCTGGCGCGCTCCGGTGCCGCGCAGGTCGACGGCCTCGACATCACCGCGCCGGCCGCCCTGCGCCCGTTCGCGGTCGCCGCGGTCGCCGCCGACCAGGCCGGCGACGGCGGGCCGGGCGGCGGCGCGGGTCGTCCGGTGCTCGCCGTGACCGCCACCACCCGGGAGGCCGACGACCTGGCCGCCGCGCTGGGCAGCCTGCTCCCGCCCGAGCAGGTGACGGTCTTCCCGTCGTGGGAGACGCTGCCGCACGAGCGCCTGTCGCCCCGTTCCGACACGGTCGGCCGCCGGCTGGCCGTGCTGCGCCGGCTGGCGCACCCCGGTTCGGCCGACGCGCACGGTCGCACCGGCCCGCTGCGGGTGGTCGTGGCGCCCGTCCGCTCGCTGCTGCAACCGCACCTCAAGGGGCTGGGCGACCTGGAGCCGGTGCAGCTCGCCACCGGGCAGGAAGCCGACCTGGAGGAGGTCGCCCGCCGGCTGACCGACATGGCGTACGGGCGGGTCGACCTGGTCACCAAGCGGGGCGAGTTCGCCGTGCGCGGCGGCATTCTCGACATCTTCCCGCCCACCGACGAGCACCCGTCGCGGGTCGAGTTCTGGGGCGACGAGGTGGAGGAGATCCGCACCTTCGCCGTCGCCGACCAGCGCACCATCGAGCAGGTGCCGCAGCTGTGGGCGCCGCCGTGCCGCGAGCTGCTGCTGACCCCGTCGGTGCGCAAGCGGGCCGCCGCCCTCGCCGAGGAGCACCCGGAGCTGGCCGAGATCCTCGACAAGCTGGCCGAGGGCATCCCGGTGGAGGGCATGGAGTCCCTCGCCCCGGCGCTGATCGGCGCCGACTCGATGGAGCTGCTGCTGGACGCCATGCCGGCCGGCACCCACGTGCTCCTGTGCGACCCGGAGCGGATCCGCACCCGGGCGCACGACCTGGTGCGTACCTCCGACGAGTTCCTCCAGGCGAGCTGGGCCGCGGCCGCCGTCGGTGGCCAGGCCCCCGTCGACCTCGGCGCCGCCGCCTTCCGGACCCTGGGCGACGTACGCGCCGTCGCGGCGAAGCTGCGCCAGCCCTGGTGGACGCTGTCGCCGTTCGGCCTCGTGGAGGCGGAGGCCGCCCCGGCGCGGCAGCCCTGGGAGGACGGCCCGGAGGCGTACGACGTCACCCCCGACGACGCGATCGCGGTGACCCTCTCCGCGCAGCCGGCCCCGCTCTACCACGGCGAGACCGCCCGGGTGGTCGACGACCTCAAGCGCTGGACCGGCGAGGGCTGGTCGGTCGCGCTGGTCTTCGAGGGGCACGGCCCCGCCCAGCGGGCGGTCGAGGTGCTCCGCGACGCCGGCCTCGGCGCGCGGCTGACCGAGGAGATCCCGACCGCGCCCGCCCCCGGCGAGGTGCTGGTCGCCTGCGGCAGCCTGACCGGCGGATTCGTCGACGAGGCGTCCCGGTTCGTGCTGCTCACCGGCAACGACGTCACCGGCGGGCGGGGCACCTCGACCCGCGACATGCGCAAGATGCCGAGCCGGCGGCGCAACACCATCGACCCGCTGGAGCTGAAGGCCGGCGACCACGTCGTGCACGAGCAGCACGGCATCGGCCGCTACGTCGAGCTGGTGCAGCGCACCGTCAACGGGGCCTCCCGGGAATACCTCGTCATCGAGTACGCCCCGAGCAAGCGCGGCCAGCCCGGCGACCGGCTCTTCGTCCCCACCGACCAGCTCGACCAGCTCTCCCGCTACGTCGGCGGCGAGCAGCCCACCCTGCACAAGATGGGCGGCTCGGACTGGCAGAAGTCCAAGGCCCGGGCCCGCAAGGCGGTCAGGGAGATCGCCGCCCAGCTCATCCAGCTCTACGCGGCGCGCAAGGCGTCCAAGGGGCACAACTTCGGCCCCGACACGCCGTGGCAGCGGGAGCTGGAGGACGCCTTCCCGTGGCAGGAGACGCCGGACCAGCTCGCCGCCATCGAGGAGGTCAAGCGGGACATGGAGCAGACCGTCCCGATGGACCGGCTGATCTGCGGCGACGTCGGCTACGGCAAGACGGAGATCGCGGTCCGGGCGGCGTTCAAGGCGGTGCAGGACGGCAAGCAGGTGGCGGTGCTGGTGCCCACCACGCTGCTGGTGCAGCAGCACTACAACACGTTCGCCGAGCGGATGAGCCAGTTCCCGGTGACCATCCGGCAGCTCTCCCGCTTCCAGACGCCGAAGGAGGCCGAGCAGGCCCTGGAGATGGCCGCCGCGGGCACCGCCGACATCGTCATCGGCACCCACCGGCTGCTCCAGGCGGCCACCCGGTTCAAGTCGCTCGGCCTGGTCATCGTCGACGAGGAGCAGCGCTTCGGCGTCGAGCACAAGGAGCACCTGAAGACGATGCGTGCCTCGGTCGACGTGCTGAGCATGTCGGCCACCCCGATCCCGCGCACCCTGGAGATGGCGATCACCGGCATCCGGGAGATGTCGACCATCGCCACCCCGCCCGAGGAGCGGCACCCGGTGCTCACCTTCGTCGGCGCGCACGACGAGCGGCAGGTGGCCGCCTCCATCCACCGCGAGCTGCTCCGCGACGGGCAGGTCTTCTACCTGCACAACCGGGTCGAGTCGATCGACAGGACGGCCCGCAAGCTGCGCGAGCTGGTGCCCGAGGCACGGGTCGCGGTGGCGCACGGCCAGATGGGCGAGGAGGCCCTGGAGAAGGTCATGGTCGGCTTCTGGGAGAAGGAGTTCGACGTGCTGGTCTGCACCACGATCGTGGAGTCCGGCATCGACATCCCCAACGCCAACACCCTGATCGTGGAGCGGGCCGACCTGCTCGGCCTGGCCCAGCTGCACCAGATCCGCGGCCGGGTCGGCCGGGGCCGGGAGCGGGCGTACGCGTACTTCCTCTACCCGCCGGAGAAGCCGCTCACCGAGCACGCCCACGAGCGGCTGGCGACCATCGCCCAGCACACCGAGCTGGGCGCCGGCATGTACGTGGCGATGAAGGACCTGGAGATTCGAGGCGCCGGCAACCTGCTCGGCGGCGAGCAGTCCGGGCACATCGAGGGCGTCGGCTTCGACCTGTACGTGCGGATGGTCGGCGAGGCGGTCTCCGCGTTCAAGGGCGAGCGCCCGGAGGAGGAGACCGAGGTCAAGGTCGACCTGCCGGTCGACGCCCACCTGCCGCACGACTACGTCGCCGTGGAGCGGCTGCGCCTGGAGATGTACCGCAAGCTCGCCGAGGCCCGCGACGCCGACCGGCTGCGCGAGGTGGTCGCCGAGATGACGGACCGCTACGGCGAGCCGCCCGCGCCGGTGCAGAACCTCGTCGCCGTGGCCCGGTTCCGGCTGCTGGCCCGCCGCTACGGCCTGACCGACGTCTCGATGCAGGGCAAGCACATCCGGTTCGGTCCGCTGCCGCTGCCCGACTCGAAGCAGCTGCGGCTCAAGCGCTACCACCCCGACTCGGTCTACAAGCAGGCGCTCGACCAGGTCAGCGTGCCCCGGCCGAGCACCCGGCGGGTGGGCGGCGAGCCGCTGCGCGACCAGGCCCTGCTGGAGTGGTGCGCCCAGCTGCTCAAGGACGTCCTGGGCGAGCCGGCGACGGCGGGAGCCGGTGTCACGGCGGCCCCGGGCGGCATGAGAGAGTGACCGACATGCGTGCTCGCCGTCTTGTCGCCGTCGCCAGCGTGGCGCTCGGCCTCGTCGCCCTCTCCGGTTGCCGTGCCGAGCCCGGTGTCGCCGCCTACGTCGGTGACCTGCGGATCACCGAGGATGTCGTCACCGGGATCGTCGACGACCTGCGGGCGAAGAACCCGATGCCGACCGGTCAGCCCGAGGCACCCGAGGGGCAGCCCCCGGCGCAGGTGCCACAGCTGCCCGACCGCGGCCAGATCGTCAGCATGCTGGTGCTGACCGAGGTCTGCGAGCGGCTCTCCGCGGACAAGAACTACCAGCCGCGCGGGCAGGTCGCGCCGGAGCAGGTCGCCCAGCAGCTGCGCCTGTCGCCCGACACCGGCTTCGTGCGCCAGTCCGCCGAGCTCTACAACTGCCTGTCGGGGGTGCCGACCGGGGCGCCGGCCGAGCCGACCGCGCAGGATCTGGCGGACGTGGTGGCGGCGGGCCGCAAGGCGGGCGCCATCCCGGCCGACGTGCCCGACGAGGCGGCCGCCCGCCAGCTCGACGGCGAGCAGCTGCGTGGCGCGCTGGCCACCCGCAAGTCGCTGGCCGAGGCGGTCGCCGCGTACGACGTGACGGTCAACCCCCGCTACCGCCCGCTGGAGTTCCCGGTGCTGAGCTTCTCCGGCAACGCGCCGGCGGTGAGCGTGCCGCTGGGCGAGGCCGGTTCCGACGGGGTCACCGACGTCTCCACCCCGGATCCGCTGCCCACCGTCGGGCCGCAGGCGGCCGACGGGACCGACAGCTGAGCATGCCCGCACGGATCGTCCTGCTCGTCACCTCGCCCCGGCTGCCGGCAGGTCTGCTGACCGCCGCCGCGTGGGACGTCGTACGCCGGCATCCGGTGCTGGCGGGGGCGGAGAGCGAGCTGACGACGGCGGTCCGCGCGGCGGGCGCCGAGGTCACGGTGGCCGACGGCCGGGCGACGCAGGCGCTGCTCGACGCGGCGGCGGCGCACGGCGTCGCGGTGTGGCTGGCCGGCCCGGCCGGCGACGAGTCGCTGGCCCGCGAGCTGGGCCTGCGGCTGGCCCGTGAGCCCGGCCTGGCCGAGCTGGAGCTGATGTACGGCTCCTGGGACCCGCCGGGCGCCCGGCTGCTCGACGCGGTGGCGGTTATGGACCGGCTGGCGTCCCCCGGCGGCGATCCCTGGAAGCGCGCGCAGACCCACCGCAGCCTCGCCGGCTTCCTGATCGAGGAGTGCTACGAGGCGTACGACGCGATCAGCGCCGGGGACACCGACGCGCTGCGCGAGGAGCTGGGCGACGTGCTGCTCCAGGTGGTGCTGCACGCCCGCCTCGCGGAGGAGCTGCCCGAGGAGCAGCGGTGGACCGTCGACGACGTGGCCGGCGGGCTGGTCGACAAGATGGTCCAGCGCAACCCGCACGTCTTCGCCGACGCCGAGGCGGGCACCCTGGAGGAGATCGAGGCGAGCTGGGAGCGGATCAAGCGGGCCGAGAAGGCGCGTGACTCGGCGCTGGACGGCATCGCGCTGAGCCAGCCGGCCCTCGCCCTGGCCGCCAAGATCCTGGAGCGCGCCGGGCGGGTCGGCCTCGCCGTACCGCCGCCGCTCGCGGATTCCCAGGTGGACCCGGAGGCGCGGCTCGGCGCGGGCCTGCTCGCCACGGTCGCGGCGGCCCGCGAGGCGGGCCTGGACCCGGAGGCGGCCCTGCGCCGCGCCGCCCTCGCCTACGCGGACGCGGTCCGCGCCGCCGAAAAGGCCTGAGTCGACCCGGTAGGGTCGGCGGGTGGAATCGTTTGTGCCGCTCGCGGAGCGGATCGTCGACGCGTTGCTGGAGAGCCGGCCGGGGGTCGCGACGTCCACCGGCGACCACCGGTACGACGACCGGCTGCCGGACCTCTCCGCCGAGGCGGTCGCGGCCGACCGGACCATGCTCAAGGAGGCCGCGGACGCGCTCGCCGAGCTGGACCCGGACGCCCTGGACGTCGAGGAGCGCGTCGACCACGCGCTGCTCACCTCGTTCGTGGACCGGGAGCTGTTCGAGTCCGGCGACATCCGCGCGCACGAGTGGGACCCGCTGCGGCACAACCCCGGGCCGCTGCTGCACGCGCTGCTCGCCCGCCCGTACGCCCCGGTCGACGTGCGGCTGACCAGCCTGGCGGGCCGGCTCGCCGCCGTACCGGACGCGTTGGCGACCGCGCGCGCGACGCTGCGCGACATGCCGCGCATCCACGCCGAGACGGCGGTCGGGCAGTTCACCGGCGCGGCGGCGCTGATCCGCGACGAGGTGCCGGCGCTGCTCGCGCAGGCCCCCGCCCTGCACGACCGGGTCGAGCCGGCCGCCACCGCGGCGATCGCGGCGCTGGAGGAGTTCGTCGCGTGGCTGCGTCAGGGCCTGGCCGCCGACGCCGGCCCCGGGCGGGACCCGCGGCTGGGCCGCCGCCGCTGGGAGGCGCGGCTCTGGCACACCCTCGACACGGAGCTGGGGGCCGCCGAGATCCAGCGCCGGGCCTGGGCCAACCTGGACCGGGTCGGCGAGGAGATCCGCGCGGCGGCCGTCGAGCTGGTCGGCGGCCCCGCCGACGACGAGACGGTACGCCGGGCGCTGGACCTGCTGGCCGCCGAGCACCCGGACGACCACACCATCGTGGACCTCGCCTCGGTCACCCTGGACGAGGCGACCGACTTCGTGCGCGCCCACGACCTGGTCACCCTGGTCGACGACCCGTGCGTGATCCAGGAGATGCCCCAGTTCGCCCGGGGCGTGGCGGTCGCCTACTGCGACTCGCCCGGCCCGCTGGAGACGGCGGACGTGCCGACCTTCTACTGCATCGCGCCCACCCCGGCGGAGTGGCCCGCGCACCGGGTCGAGTCGTTCTACCGCGAGTACAACGACCACATGATCCGCAACCTGACGGTGCACGAGGCGATGCCGGGGCACTTCCTCCAGCTCGCCCACGCCCGCCGGCACGTCGGCCCCACCCGGGTCCGCGCGCTGACCGAGTCGGGCCCCTTCATCGAGGGCTGGGCGGTCTACACGGAGGAGCTGATGGCCGGCCTCGGCTTCGGCGGCCTGCCGGTGCGGTTGCAGCAGCTCAAGATGCAGCTCCGGATGACCATCAACGCGCTGCTGGACCAGCTCGTGCACTGCGAGGAGCTGCCGGAGGCCGAGGCGATGGCGCTGATGACCGGGCGGGGCTTCCAGGAGGAGGGGGAGGCTGCCGGCAAGTGGCGGCGCGCCCTGCTCACCTCGACGCAGCTCTCGACGTACTTCGTCGGCTACAGCGAGGTGGCCGCGATCGCCGCCGCCCGTCCGGCCGGCGTGGCGGTACGCGAGTGGCACGACGCGATGCTCGCCCACGACTGCCCGCCCCCGCGCCACCTGCGCACCCTGCTCGGCGTGTGACGAAGTGGGGTCGGTTCCTGGGATCACCCTCGGTCGGTCGCGGCCGGGTTTGACCGGGGTCGACCCCTGCGGCGCTGACGGAAGGTGAGCCGACCGGCCGACCGGTGAACTGGTGGCCGCGTTCGTTCCGAAAATTCTCAGTTGTCAGCCATGCTGGAGCGCCTCGATGAGTAATACACCCCTTTATCCCGACCCGCCGCACCTGACCATCGCAGTGTTCCCGGCCAGCTCCGACGAGTCGGCGTTCCCGGCGGTGTGCGACAGCCTCGTGGCCTGTGGTGCGCAGCCTGACGGCCTGCTGGAGACGCTGTCGCCGGACGTCGACTTCGAGGCGCGATCGGACGTCGCGGAAACCGTCGAGCTCCTGACCGTGAAGCCCGACTCGTTCCAGCGGATCATCCGGGGCGGGGAACCCACGAAACGGCCTGTGCGGGCCGGGTTCACCCGCAGGGGTGAGGTGGTCGTCGTCGAGTTGCTTCGCAGGAATCGTGGGGAACGGTTCCCGGTCGGTGTGTCCTGCTTCGCAGGAGCGCTGGGTCTGCCAATCGACCTCTGGCGGGAGGCCGACCGCTCGGCGGCCTTCGAGATCACGCAGTGGAGTAAGCGATTGTTGCAGGTCATGACGGGCCGGCTGCCGTGTGCCTACGGCTCGATCGAGGTCGAGGCGCCCTTTCCCACTCCCTCGATGCTCCGCAGTGGCGCCATGCTCGGCTCCGAGGTCTTCGTCGCGCGGGACGTCCTGGCCCGTCGACCGGAACTGCGGGCGGCTCTGGCCGAGGACTACGACGATGCGGGCGAGGAATGGGAGGCTGGCACCTTCTTCTCCGGTTGGGCGCCGTTCGACTCCGCGAGAAGGATGCTGCCGTACACGCCGGATCGCTACCAGCGAAGTAGCCGAATGCTGGGCGAGGCGCTCAGCTCGTAGCACGACCGCTGGCTGGTCCACGCGCCTGCAACGCGTCGACCAGCCAGCGCTTCACGGAAGCGTCACCGGACGGGCGGGTCTGCCGGACCGGTCACGAGCTGGCCGGGCGGCGGTCCACGACGCCGGCGTCGGGCGGGAGGTCGAAGGCCGTGCCGTCGACCGTCTCGCGGTAGCGGTTGAGCGCCAGCTCGACCTGGCGGCCGTCGACCCGGCCGGTGAAGCTGCCCAACACCCCGTCGGTGGTCACGCAGGCGGTGAAGTCCCCGGCCGACTGCGCCACGTCGACGCAGGTGGCGTGGTGGCCGGCGAGGGTGGTGTCGCTCTGCTCGATCACCGCGTCCGGGTCCAGCGCGGCGGTGGTGAGCAGCCCCACGACGACCGGCGGCGTCACCAGTCCCCGCTGCTTGGCCTCGGTGAACATGGTCACCGTGGGCTTCGCGTTGGGCGCGGGCGGGGCCTCCAGGGTGCAGGTCGCGCGCCCGGCGCCGGTCTCGCAGCGGGTCGTCGCCTCCGGGGTGACGGTGAGCTTGCCGCCGGGCCAGGTGTAGGCGGAGCGGGCCGGATCCTGGGCCTGGGCGATCGTGGCGGTCTGCCCGCCAGGGAGCTGGTAGTCGGCGGAGTAGGTCAGCTCCAGCGCCCGGTCGAGCCGGGCGGCCAGGTCGTTCACCAGGTCGGACCGCCCGATCGCCCGGCCGGCGTCGTCGAGGGTCTGGCAACCGGTCACCGTGAGCGACGCGATGACCGACACGGCGAGCATGCGGAGGGTGGTCGAGGCGGCGGGCATGGCGACCAGCCTGGCCGATCGGGCCAACCGCGCGCAAACCCGTTGCCGGTTGAGGCACGAGAATCCGGGAATGTCCGTCCAAAGCATTGCCCGAAGGCAGGTTTCGGGTCGGGCCGGCGAGCGCCCGGACCGCCCGCGTCCGAGCGTCGACCGATACGCTGCGTTCAACAACTGCCTCAGCCGCACCGTCGCGGCCCATACCGGACCGGAACACACAAACGAGGAGCGACTCAGTGGCAACCATCGAGGGAATCGTCGCGCGGGAGATTCTGGACTCGCGGGGCAACCCGACCGTCGAGGTCGAGGTCGGGCTCGACGACGGCACGATCGCCCGGGCGGCGGTGCCCTCTGGCGCCTCCACGGGCGCCTTCGAGGCGATCGAACTGCGCGACGGTGACGCCGACCGCTACCAGGGCAAGGGTGTCGAGAAGGCGGTCTCGAACATCGAGGACAAGATCGTCGACGAGCTGATCGGCTACGAGGCCAGCGAGCAGCGGCTGATCGACCAGAAGATGCTCGACGTCGACGGCACCGACAGCAAGTCCGAGCTGGGCGCGAACGCCATCCTCGGCGTCTCCCTGGCGGTGGCCAAGGCGGCGGCCGGCAGCGCCGAGCTGAGCCTCTTCCGCTACCTGGGCGGCCCGAACGCGCACCTGCTGCCCGTGCCGATGATGAACATCCTCAACGGTGGCGCGCACGCGGACTCGAACGTCGACATCCAGGAGTTCATGATCGCGCCGATCGGCGCGCCCAGCTTCCGCGAGGCGCTGCGCTCCGGCGCGGAGGTCTACCACGCGCTGAAGTCGGTGCTGAAGAAGAAGGAGCTCTCCACCGGCCTCGGCGACGAGGGCGGCTTCGCGCCGAACCTGCCCACCAACGCCGCCGCCCTGGACCTGATCGCCGAGGCGGTCGAGAAGGCCGGCTACCGGCTCGGCACCGACATCGTCTTCGCGCTCGACGTGGCCGCCACCGAGTTCTTCGACAACGGCACCTACACCTTCGAGGGCGCCGCGAAGACCGCCGAGGAGATGAGCAACTACTACACCAAGCTCGCCGGCGACTACCCGATCGTGTCGATCGAGGACCCGCTGGCCGAGGACGACTGGACCGGCTGGCAGACGCTGACCGCCTCGCTCGGCGACCGCATCCAGATCGTCGGCGACGACCTGTTCGTCACCAACCCGCAGCGCATCGCCCGCGGCATCGCCGAGAACGCCGCCAACGCGGTCCTGGTGAAGGTCAACCAGATCGGTTCGCTGACCGAGACCCTGGACGCCGTGGACCTGGCCCACCGGGCCGGCTTCAAGTGCATGATGAGCCACCGCTCCGGCGAGACCGAGGACACCACCATCGCCGACCTGGCGGTGGCCACGGGCTGCGGCCAGATCAAGACCGGCGCCCCGGCCCGCTCGGACCGGGTCGCGAAGTACAACCAGCTCCTGCGGATCGAGGAGGAGCTGGCCGACGCGGCGCGGTACGCCGGGGCGGGCGCCTTCCCGCGCTACCGTTCGGCCTGAGACGCGCGAGGCCTCGGGGGAGGGGTGTGACGATGCAGCAGCGCCGCACACCGGGCGGTCAGCGCCCTGCCCGTCGGCCGGGTCACACCGGTCGGCCGGGCGGGGCCCGGGGCGCCCGGGCGTCGGTCCGCGAGGGCGGCGTCCGCGCCGAGTCGCGGGCCACGGCCGGTCGCGCGCCGGGGGCGGCCCGGGGCGCGGAGGGCGTACGCTCCGCGAGCCGGCCCGCCGCGGCCCGTCGTACGGCCGCCGGCACCGTCAAGCGGCTCTCCGCACCCCGCTCCCGGGGCCTCACCGGGCGGGCCACCGTGCTCTTCGCGGTGCTGATCGCGCTCGCCCTGGCCTACACCTACCCGGTGCGCGTCTACCTGGACCAGCAGGCCGACATCGAACGGATGGAAGCCGCCCAGGCCGCCCAGCGGGACGCGATCGAGGAGCTGTCCGAGCGGGCGGCCAAGTGGCAGGACCCGGAATACATCAAGATCCAGGCCAGGGAGCGGTTCTTCATGGGCCCCCCGGGCGAGACGCTGCTGGTGGTGCTCTCCGACCCGGCGGGCGCCGCCCGGGACGCCGGTTCGTCCGCGGCCCCGTCGGCACCCGTCGCCCCCGCTTCCTGGTACGACACCCTCTGGTCGAGCGTGCAGGCCGCCAACGGCGAGCAGCCCGACAGGTGATCAGCACCCGAGCATCGAACGAGAGATCAGCATCGTGACTGTCGTACCACCGCAGGAGCCGGCGGCGGACTCCGTACCCCCGCCGCGGCGCGAACCGGCCACCGAGGCCGACCTGGCCGCGGTGGCCGCGCAGCTCGGACGCCCGCCCCGGGGCACCCGGGCCGTGGCCCACCGCTGCCCCTGCGGCCTGCCGGACGTGGTGGAGACGACCCCGCGCCTGGCCGACGGCACCCCCTTCCCGACGCTGTTCTACCTGACCTGCCCCCGGGCGACGGCGGCGTGCAGCCGGCTGGAGTCGGCGGGGTTGATGAAGGAGATGGCGGACCGGCTGGCCGCCGACCCGGAGCTGGCCGCCCGCTACCGTGCCGCGCACGAGGACTACCTGGCCCGCCGGGACGCGATCGGCGAGGTGCCGGAGATCGCCGGCATCTCCGCCGGCGGGATGCCCGGCCGGGTGAAGTGCCTGCACGTGCACCTCGGGCACGCGCTCGGGGCCGGGCCCGGGGTGAACCCGTTCGGCGACGAGACGCTGGCGCTGGTGGAGAAGTGGTGGGCGGCCGGCCCGTGCGTGGACGTGCCGGCGGCGGACTGACCATGGCGGGCGCGGACGGGGGCCTGGTGGGGGCCGACGAGATCGTGGTGCGGCGGGCCCGCACCTCGGACGTGCGCGGCATCCGGCGGCTCGTCGACACCTACACCGACGACCGGCGGCTGCTCAGCAAGGCCACCGTCACCCTCTACGAGCACGTGCAGGAGTTCCGGGTCGCGGTCCGCGCCGGCGACGGCGCGGTGGTCGGTTGCGGCGCGCTGCACGTGATGTGGGAGGACCTGGCCGAGATCCGTACGGTGGCGGTCGACCCGTCCTGCCGGGGGCGCAAGCTCGGCCACCGGATCGTCGCGGAGCTGATCGGCAGCGCCCGCGAGCTGGGGGTGGCCCGGATCTTCGTGCTCACCTTCGAGACCCGGTTCTTCGGCTCGTTCGGGTTCACCGAGATCGACGGCGCGCCCGTGCCGCAGCCGGTCTACGAGCAGCTCCTGCGCTCGTACGACGAGGGCGTCGCCGAGTTCCTGGACCTGGAACGCGTCAAGCCGAACACCCTCGGCAACACCCGGATGCTGCTGCGCCTCTGACAGTGATGATGTGGGAGCGGGTCACCCGGTCGGTCTGACTCAGCCTCTGACTGACCGTGGTGTCTTCTA